>DXOJ01000012.1 GCA_019412865.1 Bacteroides sp.
CAGCAGTCGAGCACACTATTTTTATTGTTGTCGAGTTTAATCGGACAGCAATAAAATGAAATAAAGTTATTCACACCCGTGTTTTTGTTTCACGGTGCAAAGGAATGCAAGGCAGATTAAGATAGTATTACAGATCTGTTAACAATCTGTGTTGTGCGATAAATACAAATTAATAAAATAAATGGAGGCACGGATTACACGGTTTTAGTTAATAAAAGAACCGCGTAATCCGTGCCTAATAATCTAATAATAAAAGATTATTTTACTTGATTAGATAGAATACTTACTCTGATACTCTTTCGGCGACATTCCCTCGTGCCGTTTGAAGTACCTTCCTAAATACGACTGATCGGGAAAACCAAGTCGGTCGGCTATTTCCTGAATCGTCAGTCCGGTGGATTGAAGCAACACTTTTATCTCCAGGATGGCAAAGTCGTCGATAATCTTTTTGGCAGCCTCGCCCGTCACGCTTTTGCAAATACCTGTCAGGTATTTGGTGGAGATACACAGTTTGCTGGCGTAGAAAGTCACTTCCCGTTGTGAGATACAGTTTTCATGTACCAGTGCGATGAAATTCTTAAAGATTTCATCCTGCCGGCTTCCTCCTTCGATTTCCTGTCGGTCGAAGTAGCGGTAACACTTATCATAAATATCCAGCATAAACGACTGGAGATGATTTTTGGCGATCTGGTTGCGGAAACGGTTTTCACGATCGTTGTATATAGCTGTTGTGGCACGCATTAACCCGTTGATTGCTCCTGTGCTTTCATCCTTGAGTGTATAGCACGGTTTTTCTTTGATGAACCGGAAGAAGATCGGCTCGAAACGGAGGCAGGCTTCGCGAAACATTTCTTTGGGAAATCCGAAGAAAGAAGCTGTGAAATCGCTGCTGTTGCCATTGATGCGGATAATCGTTCCCGGCAAGAGCACGATTTGAGTGTTTTTTACTATTTCATAGTCTTTCAGGTCGATTGTGACGTGTGCCCATCCGCTTCTGCAAAAATAGATGGCACCCCCTTCCAGTTTCCACAGGCGTTGCATAATTGGAGACAGGTTTTCGTCCATTCCGGCAACGAACGGTTCATGAAGTATGGCTAGGCTAGAGTTTTTTGATTCCATTGTTGTTCTTATTTTGGGTACAAAAATAGGACTTTTTCACTAAATATCGGTTTTAATATTCCTAAAATGAACAAAACTGAAGATACTAAGTCCAGTTTCCTATGAAGAAAACAGTCTACCTTTGCCGCGTTCAAAAATAGTTAAATAGGTAACAGAAAATGAGTAAAAAGGTATGTAAAGTGAAGCAAGGGCTATTGTTGCTCTGCTGTATGGTAGCTGCTACGGGCTGTAAACAAGCTCCTCCGGCACAAATGGAAACAGAATACGAAGTGATGACCGTTTCTCCGGCCGACCGGATGATTTCAAGCGCCTACTCGGCGACCATCCGCGGACGTCAGGATATTGATATTTACCCCCAGGTAAGTGGTACGCTGACTAAAGTCTGTGTAACGGAAGGGCAGCGTGTAAAGAACGGACAGACATTGTTCATCATCGACCAAGTGCCGTATGAAGCTGCTTTGCAGACGGCAGTGGCAAACGTTGAATCGGCCAAGGCCTCTCTGGCTACAGCGCAACTGACGTATGACAGTAAAGAGGAACTGTATAAAGAGAACGTAATTTCCTCTTTCGATTTGAGTACGGCAAAAAACTCCCTGTTGGCTGCCAAAGCACAGTTGGCACAGGCCAAGGCGCAGGAAGTAAGTGCCCGCAATAATCTTTCTTATACGGTTGTGAAAAGTCCGGCCGACGGAGTGGTAGGCACGTTGCCTTACCGTGTAGGAGCTTTGGTTAGTTCCGCTCTTGCCCAGCCGTTGACTACCGTTTCCGACAATTCGGATATGTACGTCTACTTCTCCATGACGGAAAACCAATTACTGGGACTGATCCGCCAATACGGTTCTAAAGAGGAAGCATTGAAAAATATGCCTGCCATCGACCTGCAACTGAACGATAAGTCAGCCTACTCCGAACGGGGACAGATTGAATCTATCAGCGGAGTGATCGACCGTTCGACGGGTACGGTCAGCCTGCGTGCAGTTTTCCCGAACAAGGAAGGATTGCTGCATAGCGGTGGTGCGGGTAATGTGATTGTTCCTGTTCAAAAAACAGCTGCGCTGACCATTCCACAGGCTGCCACTTTCGAAATACAAGATAAGAGATATGTCTATAAGGTAGTGGACGGCAAGGCTCAATCCAGCCAGGTACAAGTGACCCGTGTCAATGGCGGTCGGGAATTTATTGTAGATGAAGGATTGGCACCGGGAGATGTGATCGTGGCAGAAGGAGTAGGTTTGCTTCGTGAAGGTACTCCGGTCAAGGCAAAGGCTGCTCAAACTCCAGTGGCAGGAGTGACAAATGCTAATCAATCCTCATCAACAGAGACAACAACGAAGTCTCCGGCAACTACTACTGAAAATTAAACCAAGGAGGAATCATTCATGAATTTAAGAACCTTTATAGAACGCCCCGTATTATCGGCAGTCATCTCTATCACGATTGTCGTAGTGGGTATCATCGGGCTGTTCAGCTTGCCCGTTGAGCAGTATCCCGATATTGCTCCGCCTACCATTATGGTGAGTACCACCTATTATGGCGCCAGTGCGGAAACATTGCAGAAGAGTGTTATTGCGCCTTTGGAAGAGGCGATCAACGGAGTGGAAGACATGACCTACATGACTTCCTCCGCCACCAATTCCGGTTCGGTGAGCATCACCGTCTATTTTAAGCAGGGCACAGACCCCGATATGGCGGCTGTCAACGTGCAGAACCGTGTATCACGTGCTACGGGACAACTTCCGGCGGAGGTAACCCAGGTCGGTGTGACCACTTCCAAGCGTCAGACGAGTATTCTGCAGATGTTCTCATTGTATAGTCCGGACGACAGTTACGACGAGAACTTCCTGTCCAACTATATCAGCATCAACCTGAAACCGCAGATTCTTCGTATCTCCGGTGTGGGCGACCTGATGATTATGGGCGGTGAATATAGTATGCGTGTATGGATGAAACCGGACGTGATGGCACAGTACAAACTGATTCCGTCCGATATCACCGGTGTGCTTGCCGAGCAGAATATCGAATCGGCTACCGGTTCGTTCGGTGAAAATTCCGATGAGACTTATCAGTATACGATGAAGTACACCGGACGTCTCATTACTCCCGAAGAATTCGGGGATATCGTCATCCGTTCCACCGACAATGGCGAAGTCTTGAAACTGAAAGACGTTGCCGATATCCAACTGGGACAGGACAGCTACGCTTACCACGGTGGTATGGACGGTCATCCGGGTGTATCCTGTATGGTGTTCCAGACGGCAGGTTCCAATGCGACCGAAGTAAACCAGAATATCGACAAACTCCTCGAAGAGGCAAGTAAAGACCTTCCGAAAGGCGTGGAACTGACGCAGATGATGAGCTCCAACGACTTCCTGTTCGCTTCCATTCATGAGGTGGTGAAAACGTTGATCGAGGCTATCATCCTGGTTATCCTTGTGGTGTACGTCTTCTTGCAGGACTTCCGTTCTACATTGATTCCGCTGGTCGGAATTGTGGTTTCCCTGGTGGGTACGTTTGCTTTCATGGCGATAGCCGGATTCAGTATCAACCTGCTGACCCTGTTTGCGCTAGTGCTCGTTATCGGTACGGTGGTGGATGATGCCATTATTGTCGTCGAGGCGGTGCAGGCGCGGTTCGATGTGGGCTACAGGTCGTCATATATGGCAAGTATCGACGCTATGAAAGGTATCAGTAATGCCGTTATCACCTCTTCGCTGGTGTTTATGGCGGTGTTCATTCCGGTGTCCTTCATGGGCGGCACTTCCGGTACGTTCTATACCCAGTTCGGTTTGACGATGGCGGTTGCGGTAGGTATCTCCGCTATTAACGCGTTGACTTTGAGTCCGGCTTTGTGTGCATTGCTGCTGAAACCTTATATTAATGAAGACGGAACGCAGAAGAACAACTTTGCGGCACGCTTCCGTAAGGCTTTCAATTCGGCTTTCGATATGATGGTGGATAAATATAAGACGATTGTATTGTTCTTTATCAAGCGCAGATGGTTGACATGGTCGTTGCTGGCTTGTTCCGTGGTATTGCTTGTGTTACTGATGAATAACACGAAGACCAGTCTGGTACCCGACGAGGATCAGGGTGTTATTTTCGTCAATGTGAGTACAGCGGCAGGCAGTTCGCTGACAACGACGGATAAGGTGATGGAACGTATCGAAAAACGCCTGATAGAAATACCTCAACTGAAACACGTGCAGAAAGTGGCCGGTTACGGATTGTTGGCAGGACAGGGTAGTTCGTTCGGTATGTTGATTCTCAAACTGAAACCGTGGGACGAACGTCCGGGTGATGAGGACAATGTGCAGTCGGTGATCGGTCAGGTATATGCGCGTACGGCTGATATCAAGGATGCCAGTGTGTTCGCCATCTCTCCGGGTATGATTCCGGGTTACGGTATGGGTAATGCGCTCGAACTCCACATGCAGGATAAGATGGGCGGTGATATGAACGAGTTCTTCACCACCACCCAGCAATACTTGGGAGCTTTGAACCAGCGGCCTGAAATATCGATGGCTTATTCGACGTTCGACGTTCGCTATCCGCAGTGGACGGTAGAGGTGGATGCGGCTAAATGTAAGCGTGCAGGTATCACGCCCGACGCTGTGTTGAGTACGCTGTCCGGTTATTACGGTGGGCAGTATGTGTCCAATTTCAACCGTTTCTCTAAAGTGTACCGTGTCATGATTCAGGCCGATCCGGTGTTCCGTTTGGACGAAACTTCCCTCGATAATGCTTTTGTGCGTATGTCGAATGGAGAGATGGCGCCATTGAGCCAGTTCGTTACGCTGACCCGTAGCTACGGTGCGGAATCGTTGAGCCGTTTCAATATGTATAACTCCATTGCGGTAAATGCGATGCCGGCCGACGGATATAGTACGGGAGACGCCATCAAGGCTGTGCAGGAAACTGCCGAACAGTCTCTTCCGAAAGGCTATGGCTATGATTACGGAGGTATCACCCGTGAGGAAAACCAGCAGAGCGGTACGACGATCATTATTTTCGGTATCTGCTTCCTGATGATTTACCTTATTTTGAGTGCGCTTTATGAGAGCTTCATTATTCCGTTCGCTGTGCTTTTGAGTGTGCCTTGCGGATTGATGGGTAGCTTCCTTTTCGCCTGGATGTTCGGACTGGAGAATAATATTTATCTGCAAACAGGTTTGATTATGTTGATCGGTCTGCTGGCGAAGACGGCTATTTTGCTGACGGAATATGCTGCCGAACGTCGTAAAGCAGGTATGGGGCTGATTGCTTCTGCGGTCAGTGCGGCTAAAGCCCGTCTGCGTCCGATTCTGATGACGGCATTGACGATGATTTTCGGTCTGTTCCCGTTGATGATGTCAAGTGGAGTGGGAGCCAACGGTAACCGTTCATTGGGTACGGGTGTAGTAGGTGGTATGACCATCGGTACGTTGGCGTTGCTCTTCATCGTGCCTACTTTGTTTATTGCTTTCCAGTGGTTGCAGGAACGTTTGCGTCCCGTGCAGAGCGTCCCGACGCATGACTGGCAGATTGAAGAAGAAATCAAAGTGAGCGAGGAAGAAAAATCTAAAGCTGGAAAAGAATAATTGATGATTAAAGGTTTTAGACCTGAATTAAAATAAGAACTAATGAGAAAAATAATCATTCTGTCCGCAGCAACGCTTATATTGAGTAGTTGCGGTATCTACAATAAATACAAACCGGTATCGGAAGTTCCCGAAGGACTTTACGGCAGCGAGTCTGTTGCTGCCACCGATACGGCAAACTTCGGTAACCTCTCGTGGCGGGAGGTCTTTACCGACCCTTATCTGCAGAATTTGGTGGATTCGGCACTCTTGCGCAACACCGATATGCAGACTGCCCATTTGCGTGTGAAAGAAGCGGAAGCCACGCTGTTGACGTCCAAACTGTCTTATCTGCCTTCTTTGTTTCTGGCACCGGAAGGAGCTGCCAGCAGCTTCGACCGTGGAAAGGCTACACAAACTTATTCGCTGCCCGTGACTGCTTCGTGGGAACTGGATATTTTTGGAAAGGTGACAACAGCAAAGCGTCGTGCGAAAGCTGCCTACGAACAGAGCAAGGAATATGAACAGGCTGTCAAGACGCAGTTGGTAGCATCCGTTGCCAATACGTATTACACCTTGCTGATGCTCGATTCGCAGTATGAGATAGCTGTGGCTACCGAAGCTGCCTGGAAAGAAAGTGTGAATGCCACCCGTGCCATGAAAAAGGCCGGGATGGTGAATGAGGCCGGACTGGCGCAGACGGAGGCTACCTACTTCAATATATGTACCACCGTACTCGACCTGAAAGAGCAAATCAATCAGGCGGAAAATTCACTGGCACTTTTACTGGCAGAAACTCCTCACAAAATACAGCGTGGCAAATTGGGAAATCAACAGTTGCCGGAAAACTTCTCCGTGGGTGTTCCCTTACAGATGCTTGCCAACCGTCCTGACGTGCGTAGCGCAGAATTTTCGTTGGCACAGGCTTTCTATACAACGAATGCCGCACGTGCCGCTTTCTATCCTTCCATCACGTTGAGCGGCAGCGCAGGGTGGACCAACAGTGCAGGGAGCATGATTGTCAACCCGGGTAAGTTCCTGGCCTCCGCCGTGGCTTCCCTGACGCAGCCTTTGTTTAATAAAGGAGCGAACATCGCCCAACTGAAAATAGCGAAAGCCCAACAGGAGGAAGCCCGCCTTAGTTTCGAACAGACCTTGCTGAACGCAGGCGTGGAAGTGAACGAGGCACTGGTGCAGTACCAGACTGCCCGCGAGAAAGCCGACTACTACAACAAGCAGGTGGCTTCCCTGCAAACAGCAGCCAAAAGCACAAGCCTGTTGATGAAACATGGCAACACCACTTATCTGGAAGTATTGACCGCCCAACAGACGTTGCTCAACGCGCAACTGTCACAAGTAGCGAACCGCTTTACCGAAATCCAAGGCGTAATCACTTTGTATCAGGCATTGGGTGGCGGCCGTATGTAGGGAGGTATGTATGAATCTAGAAACACTGCGTTGCCGGATACTCGACTACACCAAGCGGGAAATGTACCAGCATGGTGCCGACGGGTTGACGATGGATGATATAGCCAGGGGAATGAAGATGTCGAAGCGGACACTCTACAAGCTCTTTCCCAGCAAAACGAGTCTGTTCCGTGTCTGTCTTTCTGATTTTGCCAACGGAATCAGAAGCCGGATCCAGCAAAAACAGATACGGATGGACAGCTCGTGCATGGAGGCACTTTTCATCACAGTGGATGGCTATCTCACCCTGCTTCATTCGCTGGGGAAGAAGTTGCTGATGGATATTGCTGCCGACAGGGAATACCGTGCTGCTTTCGAGCGGGAGGAGGCTTTCTGGTTGCAGCAGTTGATTGATGTCTTGACGCATTGTAAGATTTGCGGTTATCTGCTTCCCGGAGTCGATCCCGACCGTTTTGCACCGGATTTGCAGGAGGTCATCTACCAGAGCAGCTTGCAAGGCACCCCGTACCTGGTACAGCGTATGTTGAACTATACGCTTCTGCGGGGGCTTTTTAAGATGGACGGTATCCGTTATATTGACGAACACCTGAAACCTGATAATTTGAATGTTTGTGTATGAAGAGAAAGAGGTGGACTACCCTGCAAAGGGAGCTCACCTCTTTTTATTTTCTTCGTTCGTAAACGGTTGGTTACAACATAGTGCCTTTATGAATCCGATTACTTTATAACCCTTCGATTATGCTTAAAGGTAAATCGGTACATTCGGCGATAGACTCATTGTCTATCCCTTTGGCTTTCATGTTCCGGGCTATTTTCAGCTGGGTTTCTTGTGCACCTTTTTGTTCAGCTGCATCCATTGTCACCAAATAATCTCGGTACACTTTGACGCTATTGTCGTATCGCTCCCTGTCTTCCGGAGACATAGAAGCCACATCAGCGATATCTTCCAATTTCTCGAAGACAGCTTTTCGTGCCTTGAACGGCATGCGTTTTAAAGTTTCCATATTATTTAATATATAAATCCAACGTTCAAAATTCGTT
>DXOJ01000120.1 GCA_019412865.1 Bacteroides sp.
TCCCGCATACAGATAGCAAACTTTAGCTATTACGTATGCGGGATTTAGTACAACAGAAGCTTCCTTTAAAAGGAACGGTGTTCAATTCTGCCAATAATTATACATATTTACTTATTTATATTCAAATTCATATAGTTATTTCTGCATATTCTTACAATACCTTATACATTATTTATTTTATTAGGACGAAGTTTAGATACTAATATTTTGTTTTAATCTTAAAAACAGAACATGCGAGAATAAATCCAACATATCAGTAAATAGCTTTATGTTAGAATAGCTATCAAATTTACATCATTCTTATGAGACACCCCCGACTATGAGAATGAAAAATCTGTGTTAATCCGTGTAATCTGTGATGAAAAGTCACTATCTTTGCACATTACAAAGCTGAAAACAACAAAAATCACACTATATAATGGAAAAGAAATTCAAAAGAACCACCGTCACATCGGCACTTCCGTATGCGAATGGGCCTGTCCACATCGGTCACCTGGCGGGTGTATACGTACCGGCAGATATTTATGTGCGTTATCTGCGTCTGAAAAAAGAAGATGTATTATTCATCGGAGGTTCGGACGAACACGGAGTACCTATCACGATCCGTGCCAAAAAAGAAGGAATTACTCCGCAGGATGTAGTAGACCGTTACCATTCACTGATTAAAAAATCATTCGAAGAATTCGGTATCTCATTCGACGTGTATAGCCGCACCACTTCACCGACGCATCACCAACTGGCTTCGGATTTCTTCAAAACATTGTACAATAAAGGAGAATTCATCGAAAAAACATCCGAACAATATTATGACGAGGAAGCAAAAACATTCCTTGCCGACCGTTATATCACTGGAGAATGTCCCCACTGCCATTCGGAAGGCGCTTACGGCGACCAATGCGAAAAGTGCGGAACCTCACTTTCTCCTACGGACCTTATCAATCCCAAAAGCGCCATCAGCGGCAGCAAACCGGTGATGAAAGAAACCAAGCACTGGTATCTTCCTCTCGACAAACACGAAGCATGGCTGCGCAAATGGATTCTGGAAGACCACAAAGAATGGCGTCCCAATGTATACGGCCAATGCAAAAGCTGGCTCGACATGGGGTTGCAGCCACGTGCCGTGAGCCGTGACCTCGACTGGGGTATCCCTGTGCCGGTAGAAGGAGCAGAAGGAAAAGTGCTTTATGTATGGTTTGACGCACCTATCGGCTATATCTCCAACACCAAAGAACTTCTCCCCGACAGCTGGGAAACCTGGTGGAAAGATCCCGAGACCCGCCTGATTCATTTCATCGGGAAAGACAACATCGTGTTCCACTGCATCGTATTCCCTGCCATGCTGAAAGCAGAGGGCAGCTATATCCTGCCGGACAACGTGCCGAGCAACGAATTCCTCAACCTCGAAGGAGACAAAATCTCTACTTCCCGCAACTGGGCTGTATGGTTGCACGAATACCTGATCGACTTCCCCGGCAAACAGGACGTACTCCGCTACGTACTGACCGCCAACGCACCGGAAACAAAAGACAACGACTTCACCTGGAAAGACTTCCAGGCACGCAATAACAACGAACTGGTAGCCGTATACGGTAACTTCGTGAACCGTGCAATGGTATTGACTCAAAAATACTTCGACGGGTGCGTACCTGCACAAGGCGAATTGACCGACTACGACAAGGAAACGCTGAAAGAATTTGCAGACGTAAAAGCGGAAGTGGAAAAACTGCTCGACGTATTCAAATTCCGCGACGCACAGAAAGAAGCCATGAACCTGGCACGTATCGGCAACAAATACCTGGCCGACACCGAACCGTGGAAACTGGCTAAGACAGATATGGAACGTGTAGGAACCATCCTCAACATTTCCCTGCAACTGGTTGCCAACCTTGCCATCGCCTTCGACCCGTTCCTGCCGTTCAGCTCGGAAAAACTCCGCAAAATGCTGAATATGGACACTTTCGAATGGTCTGAACTGGGAAAAGATAACCTGCTTCCTGTAGGCCATCAGTTAAACAAACCGGAGTTATTGTTCGAGAAGATCGAAGACGCTACTATCGAAGCACAGGTACAAAAGCTGCTCGATACAAAGAAGGCAAACGAAGAAGCCAACTACAAAGCTAATCCTATCCGCCCAAACATCGAATTCGACGACTTCACGAAACTGGATATCCGTGTAGGTACCATTCTCGAATGTCAAAAAGTTCCGAAAGCGGATAAATTGCTGCAATTCAAAATCGATGACGGACTGGAAACACGTACCATCGTATCAGGTATTGCCAAGCATTATCAACCGGAAGAGCTGGTAGGCAAACAAGTTTGCTTCATCGCTAATCTTGCTCCGCGCAAACTGAAAGGTATCGTCAGCGAAGGCATGATTCTAAGTGCCGAAAACAACGACGGCAGTCTGGCAGTTATTATGCCGGGACGTGAGGTGAAACCGGGCAGCGAAGTAAAATAATAAAACTAGAATAGGGAATACATGAAAAGCTATCATCACGCATAGCCTTTTCATGTATTCTTTGCAAATAACATGAGCGAGAATCAGTCACTAAAAGAAAAGACAGCCAAAGGACTATTTTGGGGAGGATTCAGCAACGGCATACAGCAGTTGCTAAACCTACTTTTCGGAATATTCCTCGCGCGATTACTCACTCCGTCAGATTATGGAATGGTGGGAATGTTGGCCATCTTCTCCCTCATTGCCAGCTCGATACAAGAAAGTGGTTTCACAGCTGCCCTTGTTAATAAGAAAGAAGTGACGCACAATGATTACAATGCCGTATTCTGGTTCAACGCGGCCATCAGTCTGTCGCTGTACCTGCTGTTATTCCTCTGTGCACCGCTTATCGCTGACTTTTACGATACTCCCGAACTGACACCACTGGCACGTTATTCTTTTATCGGCTTCTTCATTGCCAGTCTGGGAATATCCCACAGTGCCTATCTCCTGCGTAATCTGATGGTCAAACAGCGGGCATTGTCTTCGGTTATCGGACTCACCGTGTCCGGAATCACCGGAGTCACTCTTGCCTACTTTGGTTTCTCTTATTGGGGAATTGCTACGCAAAGCATCGTTTACGTAACCATCAACACAGCCTGTTACTGGCATTTCACCCGTTGGCGACCAAGCTTGCAGTTCAACTTCACCCCGATTAAGGAAATGTTCGGATTCAGTGGGAAACTACTGGTTACCAATGTATTCAATCACATCAATAACAATCTGTTTTCCGTGATACTGGGTAAATTCTACAGCGAAAAAGAAGTAGGATATTACAACCAAGCCAATAAATGGTGCGGCATGGGACAACTCTTCATCTCCGGCATGATAAACGGAGTAGCGCAACCGGTACTCACCAAAGTGTCCGACGACCTTGAACGGCAAAAACGGGTATTTCGCAAAATGCTGCGTTTCACCGCTTTTGTCTCGTTTCCCGCCATGTTGGGATTGGGAATCGTATCGGAAGAGCTGATTATCATCACCATCACCGACAAGTGGTATTCCAGCATATTAATCATGCAAATACTGTGTATCAGCGGAGCCTTTGCTCCCATCGCATACCTCTATCAACAACTGATTATCAGTAAAGGAAAATCCCGCATCTATATGTGGAACACCATAGCGCTCGGCATCATCTTACTGTCAAGCGTTCTATTAGCCCACTCTTATGGGATCTTTACCATGCTCACCGTCTATGTATCCATCAACATACTGTGGCTACTGACATGGCACTACTTTGTATGGCAGGAAATAGGATTGAAGCTTCGCCATGCCTTGATGGACATACTTCCTTATGCTGCCATTGCGGCTACGGTTATGGTAATCACCTATTACACCACCCGCTCCATCGAGAATATTTATCTCCGCCTGGCAAGCAAGATAGTGCTTGCTGCAGCACTCTACGTAGCCGCCATGTGGGGCAGCCGTTCGGTCACCTTTAAAGAAAGCATCCAGTATTTCATCAAAAAGAAGACACATGAACCCCAATGATCTTGCCACCAAATACCACCTTCTAAATCGTTCTTTCAAAAAGACGATGATCTATCACATAGGTATAGACGCCGGATTCTTTACCGAATATACCTATATGCTTCACGCAATGCTTTATTGCCTGCAACACAAAATACAGTTCAAGCTCTACTCCGACGACGCCAACTTCGGATGGGAAAAAGGTTGGGAAGATTGTTTCGCCCCCTTCTGCGAGCAAATGCACGAACCGTTTCATCACACTTATAACACCCATCGCCTCCCCTCCTGGCAGGCATTGATGAAAGACAAAAAGCTGCCTAAGACGAAGTTACTGAAATGGAAACTGAAAGTAACCTGTAAGAACATCATCGGAAAAACGATTGCCTTTTTCACATACGGCAAACCGGTCTTGCTCAACTTTCAACTGACATTCAACCCCAATCAGCACTTCCATATTCCCGAACTGGGAATAGACGGCGACTATCTCCATACCTTCCAAAAACTGACGGAAATCACTTGGAAACTCAACGACACCACCGCACAGGAATGTCGCCAATGTGCCGCCGACCTGCAACTTCCACCCCAATACGCAGGATGCCAGATACGGGGAGGAGACAAGATCACCGAAACCAACCTGCTTCCACCGGAACATTACATACGGCTTATTAAAGAAAAGACCGCCCTACGCGACGTCTTTGTATTAACGGACGATTACCGCCTTTTCGAACAAGTACAAACCCTTGCCCCGGACATACACTGGTACACCCTTTGCAGCCCCGACGAAAAAGGATACGTCAACAGCGCTTTCACGCAGACCACCAAAGAGCTGAAACAGAGACAAATGACACGTTTCCTTTCCTCGATACAGATATTGATGAATGCCTCCGTCTTTATAGGAAGCATCACCACCGGTCCCAGCCTGTTCCTATTGAAGAAATTCTATCCGGACATTAATCCGGCAGACTGTCTGCTCAAGGACTTTCCGCAAGCATCCGTCCTCCCCATCCCGGGACGCGGACAAGTGGCCACCGAATTTATGCAAGGAAACTTAAAGTGATAGTAACTCAAAGTTATAGTAACTTAGCAATATAATTACTACTTTTGTAGCACAACGTGCATTAACCATTTCCGATGAACAAGAAATATACAGCCGAAGAGCTTGATTTATTACATGCCGAACTCTACGACATATTGGGAGAAACCATCCGGGTGTGTCAGAAGCACAACATTCCCTATTTTGTGATTGGCGGCACGGCAATCGGTGCACTCTACGACCAGGCGATTCTCCCCTGGGATGATGATATTGACATAGGCATGACGCGGGAGAACTACAACAAATTTCTGAAAGTAGCTCCCGGGGAACTGGGTCCTTCCTACTTCCTTTCATGGATAGAGACAGACCCTCATACCCCGTATTATTTTGCCAAAGTCAAGAAAAACGACACCCTTTTTGTAGAAGAAATGTTCAAGAATGTCCCGATGCATCCGGGCATTTTTGTCGATATATTCCCATTCGACAAGATTCCCGACAACAAGCTGCTGCGAAGAATACAATCCGAAGCACTCGGCTTCCTCAAATGCTGCCTGATGGGAAAAGAGATATGGATGTGGAAACACTTCGGTACATGTGAAATAGAGAACCCCACGAACCGGGGAGCCTTCTCCTGTTTCCTGAACAGGGTAGTCGACCTGCTTTTCTCTAAAAAAGCAATCTACCGCATGCTGGTGTCAGTTCAAAGCTGTTTCAACTCACGAAACACTCGTTACTATAACAACGTAATGGCCACTGCCGACCACGTAACCGTAGAAAGCATCCGCCACCTGCAACCCGTGAAATTCGGCCCTCTCACAGTGACCGCCCCCGACGACCTGGAAGGATTTTTGCGTTACAACTATCCAACCCTGCATCGATTTACAGAAGAAGAGCAGGAAAAAGTGAACAACCACTATCCTGCCGCCCTGTCATTCAGTACAACCCCAAAACAAGAACTATGAATATGAAATCCGCTTTAGTAGACGTCCCGGTACTTATCCTGTTCTTCAACCGCCCGCAACAGTTGTCGCAAGTGTTCGAGCAAGTGAAGAAAGCGCGTCCGTCCCGCCTCTTCCTCTATCAGGACGGAGCACGAAACGAACGTGACCTGCCCGGAATAGAAGCCTGCCGTGAAATCGTATCACAGATAGACTGGGAATGTGAAGTAGAACGGCTTTATCAGGAAAAGAATTTCGGCTGCGACCCTTCGGAGTACATTTCGCAGAAATGGGCCTTTTCGAAAGTCGACAAGTGCATCGTATTGGAAGACGACGATGTGCCCGCCGTCTCCTTTTTCCAATTCTGCAAGGAGATGCTGGATAAATACGAACATGACACCCGCATCAGCATGATTGCCGGATTTAACCCCGAAGAAATCACCCAAGATATGCCCTACGACTATTTCTTTACCACCACCTTCTCTATCTGGGGATGGGCAAGCTGGAAACGGGTAGTCGACCAATGGGATGAGTTCTACAACTTCCTGGACGACTCCTTCAATATGCAACAACTGGAACAGCTTATCAAGGAACGCAAATTCCGGAGCGACTTTATCTACATGTGCCAGCGTCACCGGGAACAGCAGAAAGCCTTTTATGAAACGATCTTCCACGCCTCCATACTGTTCAACTCCGGGCTAAGCATCGTGCCTACCCGCAACATGATTAATAACTTGGGAGCAACGGCAGATTCCACCCATTTCGCCGGCTCGATTCATACCCTGCCCAAAGGTTACCGCCGCATCTTCACGATGAAGCGCTATGAGGTGGATTTTCCACTGAAACATCCCCGCTACGTCATCGAAAACGTTGCCTACAAAGAGAGCGTTTACCGCATCATGGGCTGGGATCATCCGTGGATCAAGATCGGACGTTCGTTCGAAGAACTGTTCCTCAACCTGAAATACGGCAATTTCTCCATCATTACGAAAGCTGTCAAAAACCGAATCAACAAATGGCTGAAAAGAAACAAGCACCACTAAATAAGTTGCTTACTATTTATTTTTACCATACCCGCCTCACACGGGAAAGCTACGAGGAATGGAAAGAATATAAATTCCCCGGACACATCTTATACGGACTTCCTTTACTGGAGAATTACGGAATACACTCCGTGATGCACAAATGCAAATATTTCTCCGGCCGTCTGAAACTCATGCTTTACGCCACCAAAGAGATTCTCTTCTGCAAGGAGAAATACGACGTCCTCTACGCCACCTCTTTCCGGGGTATAGAGCCCGTCATCTTCCTCCGTGCCCTGGGACTGTATCGCAAACCCATCGTGATCTGGCATCATACGGCAGTCGTGACCAATCCCAAACCGTGGCGCGAACAAATCTCCCGCCTTTTCTACAAAGGTATAGACCAAATGTTCCTGTTCAGTCGGAAACTGATTCAGGACTCGCAGAAAACCCGGAAAGCACCGTCCCACAAACTGAAACTTATCCATTGGGGACCGGATCTTCCTTTCTACGACCACCTGCTTGCAGAAATGCCCGACCGGAAGCCCGAAGGATTTATCTCCACCGGCAAAGAAAACCGGGATGTAGACACCTTGCTCCAGGCATTTGCCGCAACGAACGAGAAACTGGATTTGTACATTGCCGTCTCATGCGGTAACATCAACTATAAAAAGATCATCGACCCGTATGCATTGCCCGACTCCATTCGCATCCATTATACCGACGGAGTGATTCCCTACGAACTGGGGAAACTGGTGGCACGCAAAAGTTGTATCGTGATCTGCTGCCTGGACTTCCCCTATACCGTAGGACTGACCACGCTCGTGGAAGCATTCGCCCTCGGCATCCCCGTCATCTGTTCGCGCAACCCCAACTTCGAAATAGACATCGACAAGGAAGGAATAGGCATCACCGTAGAATATAACGACGTACAAGGCTGGATAGACGCTATCCGCTACATCGCCGACCACCCCGAAGAGGCACGGCGCATGGGAGAGAATGCCCGCAAACTGGCGGAAGAACGTTTCAACCTCGAAATCTTTTCACGCGAAATAGCAGAAAGCTTGCTGGAAATATCAAACATTTCCTCTAAAAACCGTACATTTGCATAAACTTTTGCCCATGAGAGTCCTGATTATAAATACATCTGAACGAATAGGAGGAGCAGCCATCGCAGCAAGCCGGTTGATGGAGTCACTGAAAAACAACGGCATCAAAGCCAAAATGCTGGTACGTGACAAACAGACCGACCAAATCAGTGTTGTCCGCTTAAAAAGTAACTGGTTGCAAGTGTGGAAATTCATGTGGGAACGAATCGTGATCTGGAGTGCCAACCGTTTCCGGCGTTACCATTTGTTCGACGTTGATATTGCCAACACAGGCACAGACATCACCTCACTCCCGGAATTCCGACAGGCCGACGTTATCCACCTGCATTGGATCAACCAAGGGATGCTCTCACTGCAAGATATACGGAAGATACTAACCTCCGGCAAACCCGTAGTCTGGACCATGCACGATATGTGGCCATGCACCGGCATCTGCCATTACGCACGGGAATGTAAGAACTATCAGCAGGAGTGTCACGACTGCCCTTACATCTACAAAGGCGGCGGTCGGAAGGATTTATCTTACCGCACTTTCCGCAAGAAGCAAAAGTTATACAGCTACGCTCCCATTCATTTCGTCACATGTAGCCACTGGCTGAAGGAACAAGCCCGGGTCAGTGCATTATTTGAAGGGAAAAGCGTGACCAATATTCCGAACGCTATTAATACCAACTTGTTCAAACCCATGAACAAGAAGGAAGCGCGTGCCAAATTCATGTTGCCGGAAGGTAAGAAACTGGTTTTGTTTGGCTCGTTAAAGATCACTGACAAGCGAAAAGGGGTCGACTATCTGATTGGAGCATGTAAACTGTTGGCAGAAAAGCATCCGGAATGGAAAGACTCACTGGGTGTAGTTGTATTCGGCAACCAATCGCAGCAGTTACAGGAACAACTTCCTTTCCATGTATACCCGCTCCCTTATATCAAGAATGAGCATGAAGTGGTGAATATCTACAATGCCGTAGATCTCTTCGCCATCCCGTCTCTGGAAGAGAATCTTCCTAATATGATTATGGAAGCAATGGCCTGTGGAGTGCCTTGTGTCGGTTTTAATGTGGGAGGTATCCCCGAAATGATCGATCATCTGCACAACGGCTACGTGGCACAATACAAATCTTCCGAAGATTTTGCCAACGGAATACATTGGATATTGACGGAACCGGAATACAATGAACTCTCCGCACAGGCCTGCCGCAAGGTTCTGGGTAATTATTCGGAGAGTATCGTTGCAAAGAAATATACAGATGTCTACAATAAAATAACGGGGAAATATGCATAGTGTCCATCCTACTCCCAAGTTCTCTATCATTACGGTGACATACAATGCTGAAAAGGTATTGGAAGACACGATTCAAAGTGTTATTTCACAAACCTATCATCATATAGAATATATTATCGTGGATGGAGCTTCCAAGGATGGGACTCTCTCTATTATCAACCGTTACCGGTCACGCATACACACCGTCGTCAGCGAACCCGACAAAGGACTGTATGACGCCATGAACAAAGGAATCGCCCTTGCCAGCGGTGATTATCTCTGTTTCCTGAATGCAGGCGACTGTTTTCATGAGGATGATACGCTGCAACAAATGGTGCACACCATCAACGGCAATGAACTGCCCGATATACTTTACGGAGAAACCGCTATCGTAGACAAGGACAGGCATTTCCTGCGGATGCGCAGATTGTCCGCCCCCGAAACGCTCACCTGGAAAAGTTTCAAACAGGGAATGTTAGTCTGCCACCAGGCATTCTTCCCCCGCCACACGCTCGTAGAGCCATACAACCTGCAATATCGCTTTTCTGCAGATTTCGACTGGTGCATCCGCATCATGAAAAAAGCACGTACTTTGCACAATACTCACCTGACAATCATCGACTATCTGGAGGAGGGAATGACTACCCGGAATCAGAAAGCATCCCTCAAAGAAAGATTTCGGATCATGGCAAAGCATTACGGGCTGATTGGAACCGTGGCGCATCATGCATGGTTTGTGATCCGTGCAGTTACTCACCAGTAGGCAAAGGCATATAAAGCATTACTTGGTCTAATATCACTCCTTCGTCCAATGCCTTGATTACCAATTTGTGGGATTTCTTTCCAGATATCGGAAGTCGAACCGTTCGGATGGCTTGATTGCGCAGCACGTTCTCTTTCCATTCTTCACTCCGTCCTTTCGTTTCATAAGAGATCACTTCAGGCGCTGCATCGTCCAACGATATTGAGAAACGTAATTGATCTCCTCCCACAGGATGATTAGGCAATAAGCGGATGTCAACCTCTACCAAGTCTGTTTTCCAGTTGTCAAAAGAGAACATTAGTGCATCTCCCTTGTCAATGCCTGTCGCTTTGCTTTCATATCCCAGACCCTCACAAATAACAGAAGTTCCTTTCCGTGCATTTAATGTATTCTTACCATTCGGGATATTCTTCCCATCCAAGCCGTTCCATTTATAGATAGCTACACGCTCTTTCATCATCGGAGAAGTAGCCGTTTCTCTTTCCACGCGATTGAATACGGGGAGTTTTCGGGGTTGAAAATCCATCATGCGGTTCCACTTTCCATCTTCCAGTGAGTTATACTGCTTCGTCAATACTACAATGCTGTCATAGGCAAGATCACTTTTCTCC
>DXOJ01000121.1 GCA_019412865.1 Bacteroides sp.
CACTTCAGTTACTAATGCTATGAAAGCTGGTGACAAAGTATCTCTCGTAGGTTTTGGTACTTTCTCAGTAAGCGAAAGAGCTGAAAGAACTGGTATTAACCCTTCTACAAAGGCAACTATTACTATTCCTGCTAAGAAAGTAGCTAAATTTAAAGCTGGTGCTGAATTATCTGCAGCTGTTGAATAAGATAGATAGTTGAAAGAAATTAAGAGAGGAGACGTGATGCGTCTCCTTTTTTTGTATCTTTGCGCGCAAGAAATAACTTGATTATGAAGATAGAAGATAAACTTGTAGCGTCCGTTATCAGCGGACTGAAAGCACTCTACGGTCAGGAAGTCCCTGAAAAGATGGTGCAAATGCAAAAAACAAAGAAAGAATTTGAAGGACATTTGACACTGGTCGTGTTCCCTTTTCTGAAGATGTCAAAAAAAGGACCGGAGCAAACGGCACAGGAAATCGGTGAATATCTGAAGGCAAACGATCCGGCTGTAGCAGCGTTTAATGTGATAAAAGGGTTCTTGAACCTGACTATTGCATCGGCTACATGGATTGAATTGCTGAACGAGATTCAGGCGGATGAACAGTACGGCTTGATGCAGGTCACTGACGCTTCTCCATTGGTGATGATTGAGTATTCTTCTCCGAATACAAATAAACCGCTTCACTTGGGACACGTGCGTAATAACCTTTTAGGCAACGCATTGGCTAACATTGTAGCGGCAAACGGCAATAAGGTAGTCAAAACAAATATTGTAAACGACCGTGGTATCCACATCTGTAAGTCCATGCTGGCATGGAAGAAATACGGAAACGGTGAAACTCCTGAAACTTCGGGTAAGAAGGGTGACCACCTGGTAGGTGATTATTATGTATCTTTCGATAAGCATTATAAAGCGGAAGTAAAGGAGCTGATGGCTAAATTTACAGCGCAGGGAATGAGTGGCGATGAAGCGAAAGCAAAGGCTGAAGCTGAATCTCCATTGATGCAGGAAGCCCGCGAAATGTTGGTGAAGTGGGAAGCCGGTGATCCGGAAGTACGCGGATTGTGGGAAATGATGAACAACTGGGTATATGCAGGATTCGACGAAACCTACAAGAAGATGGGGGTTGGCTTTGACAAGATCTATTATGAATCCAATACTTACCTCGAAGGAAAAGAAAAGGTAATGGAAGGTCTGGAAAAAGGTTTCTTCTACAAGAAAGAAGACGGTTCCGTATGGGCCGACCTGACTGCCGAAGGACTGGATCATAAGCTCCTTCTCCGTGGTGACGGTACTTCTGTCTACATGACTCAGGATATCGGTACGGCTAAACTTCGTTTTGCCGATTACCCGATTAATAAGATGATTTATGTAGTAGGTAACGAACAGAACTATCACTTCCAGGTGCTTTCTATCTTGCTCGATAAACTTGGTTTCGAATGGGGTAAGAGTCTGGTACACTTCTCTTACGGAATGGTGGAACTGCCGGAAGGTAAGATGAAATCCCGTGAGGGTACGGTAGTTGATGCTGACGACTTGATGGAGGAAATGATTGCTACTGCTAAAGAAACTTCACAAGAACTAGGCAAACTGGATGGTTTGACACAGGAAGAAGCTGATGATATTGCCCGTATTGTGGGTCTGGGAGCATTGAAATATTTCATTCTGAAAGTCGATGCCCGTAAGAATATGACTTTCAATCCGAAAGAATCTATCGACTTCAATGGTAATACAGGTCCGTTTATTCAATATACTTATGCACGTATCCAGTCTGTACTTCGGAAAGCTGCCGAATCAGGTATCGTAATTCCTGAACAGATTCCGGCTGGTATTGAATTGAGTGAAAAGGAAGAAGGGCTGATTCAGATGGTTGCTGACTTTGCTGCTGTTGTAAAACAAGCCGGTGAAGATTACAGCCCGTCTATTATTGCTAATTATACTTATGACTTGGTGAAAGAATACAATCAGTTCTATCATGACTATAGTATTCTGCGCGAAGAGAATGAGGCAGTGAAAGTATTCCGTATCGCTCTGTCTGCTAATGTAGCTAAAGTTGTTCGCTTGGGAATGAATTTGCTGGGTATCGAAGTACCTTCCAGAATGTAGAATTTTATTCAAATACGAATCCCCTTATTAACCTCCTGTCCTTCCAGTTAGGAATGGTGGAATAAGGGGATTTCCTTTAAAGAACGCTCAATTTATAAATGAATTATGCGAATCAGTAGTTGATTCCTTAGTTAAAAATTAGATAAATCAATGCGATGGCAATTTTTCCCATCGTATGTACCAGCAGTCCAGATGTAGATCTGACTTTCATCGCTCTTTGAATATTTGTTTTTTCATTCAACCAGTTGAATAATGCTTCAA
>DXOJ01000122.1 GCA_019412865.1 Bacteroides sp.
ACGGTTCCGCATTATGGCAAAACATTATGGATGGATAAGCACCGCAGCACATCACGCTTGGTTTGTACTGCGGTTGATTATCAAGCCGGGACAATAAATGACTGCCACTTAAAATCAGTATAGTCACTTCATCCACAAAACTCCTATTTATATATTACCTATTGAAACCAATTATATGCAGGCTTATCTGTTAATTCGAATAAAATCTCTCCACCGTTAATAATATCTGAATGAGTTATGACAGAACTACGGTGAGGCTTGCCATTGAGATATACAGCGCGTACATAACAATTGCCTTTGCCGAAATTCTTTGTTTTAATTGTGAATGTTCTATTTTGAGGCAAATGCAATACAAAGCCCGGCAGACAGGGAACTCCTAACTGATATTCAATAGAAGCCGGACACATGGGATAGAATCCCATCGCACTGAAGATATACCATGAACTTAATTGTCCACAGTCGTCATTTCCCGGCAGTCCGCTAGGTGTAGGCAGATAGTATTTATTAACTATATCATATATTCTTTTTTGAGTCATCCACGGTCTTTTACAGAGATTATACATATAGGGAGCATGCATCACAAATTCATCACCCACATAGTAAATATCTTTATCGAATAGTTCATCCATAAAAACGGCTAAAGAATCGGTACCTCCCAAAAAGCGAATTAGTTCGGGAACATCATGGGGAACGAACAACGTATAATTCTTTTTATAGTTGTACACTCCTTTGGGGTTAAAACCACTCCATACGCTGATATCGTAATCTTCCGGATTACTCCATGAACCATCTGCTTTACGCGCACGAACCATTTTGGTTTCCTTATCCAGTACGTTCCTGAAATTTTTGCTTCGTTTACCTAGTTTATCCGATAAGTCCGGTTCACCTTTTTCGGCAAAGAAACGGGAGAGACAATAATCATCATAGGCAAACTCCATCGTTCTGGCTACTGATTCTCCATATTTATCAACAGGTACGTATCCCAATCGTTCGTAGTCCATAATGCCCAAGCGTCCCCAAGCAATGTGGTTACCCTTATCATACGCATTTTTCAGCACTGCTTTTTTAGCTTTCTCTACATCAAAATTACGCACTCCTTTTACATAAGCATCCGCTATTATGGCATCACTATGAGTTCCCATCATGCAGTTGGTATATCCCGGATTAGGCCATTTGGGAAGCCAGCCTCCCTCATCGTAGGCATGAAGGAGTCCGGTTATGAGATCTCCCGCAAAATCGGGTTTCAGTAATACGAACAGAGGATGGGTCGCTCTGAATGTGTCCCATATAGAATAGTCTGTAAAGCTAATACCCTTATGTACTTTTCCATCAAACGGGCTTCTGTATTTTCCATCTTCAGATAGACTTCTGGGCAACAGGAAAGAGTGATATAGCGCTGTATAAAAAACAATTTTATCTTGTTCTGTAGCTCCGGGCAAATCGATAACTGATAATTCTTGATTCCATAATGCTTCTGTTTGTGCACTGATTGTTTCCATACTTTTGGCTCCAATTTCTCTTTCCAGATTTATCCGTGCCTGTTCCACGCTAATAAAGGATGTGCCAACGATGGCTTTAATTACTTCATTTTTTCCGGTTTTGAAACGGATATATCCCCCTATTTTGGTAGACGATTCCAAATGTCGATTGCCAGTCAGAAGAGGTGTTGATGACTTTTTATCAGGCCTGATCCAACTCAGTTTTATCCGTGAGCTCCATTCATGCTGATAATATTCCAATTTTATATCATACATTTTACCGGCTTCCAGAGAAATCATCTTTTGGGTAGGTTGATAGCTGAAACTATGAGATTTCCAGTCATCGATGAGCAATTCTCCGTTGATATATAATCGTGCTCCGTCGTCAGCTTGTATCCCTAATGTATATTCACCGGTAGAGGGAGCTTTGAGTTTGCCGCTCCAAGTCATCTGGTAATCATTGAAACTGAAATCGTCCGCAGGTTTATACCAGTCCCAGTCAAAATCGATAACCGGATCGATTCTTTCACTCCGCAGATGTCCGAACCCCTTTGAGTCCTGTGTATAAATCCCTTTTAAGCCATTGACCCACTTGCCTTCTTTTTGAGTGAACAGATATTTCTCTTCAATTACTTCGGGATAATCATTATTAAGATTAAACGTGCCGAAAGATTCGAAATCCTTATCGAAACGGACTACAAAATATCCGGTTTCCCGATATCCTCTGGCAGATTGTATGCTTTTACCGGAAATTTCTTTTCGTACCGGGTCTATGTGAATGTAGCCCGGTGCTCCGGCTGTAAACATGGAAGGCATGGCATCTACCACTACGTAAGCACTATCCGACTGGGGATAGGTAAATTGCAGGATAGCTGAAGTTTTTGTAGCCGATAATTGAGCTTTTACCTGATAGTCGTCCAACATGACTTCGTAGAAGTGAGGTTTTGACTTTTCGGTTATATGGGTAAAAGAAGAACTACGCTCTTCGGGCCTGCATTTCAGTTGTCCGACAACCGGCATTAGTTCAACAGCACCATAATCGAACATGACGGCCCCACTTGGATAGTGTGTTCCCATAAATCCCGAAATATAGTTATGTTTATACCAGTAGGGTACCCGATGGTGCAGCGTTCCAGCGTGCTTGCTCTCCAAGGTATGGGCAGTCCATTCTGTCATCCCGAAAGGCTCTGTCACTCCGGGAAAAGTATATCCCGAAGGATCTTCATGCCCGGCAACCGCTACTCCGGATTGCCATACTTCTGTTCCAATCAATGGGTTGACATATTGTACCCATGAGTTTTTTTCCTCTTGTGAGTTCATGTTAATCGACGTCAGGAATGGAAGAACGGCCAGTATCAATAATTTCATTTTCATGGTACTGTAGTTTAATCGTTGAGTATTCTTTTGTAATTGGCAGCTCTCATATACATATAAGCCGCTACAGTAGAAAATCTTAAATCATATTTTTCAAGATTGCTTGTCGTTGGCGTTCCCCAGTGTTCCGGGTAACGTCCATTGCCGTCACGAAGTTTATTGTGGATAAAGTTAATCGCATGGAAAGCTTTCGTTAGCCAAACCGTGTTTTTATCTGTATCATACATATCAAACCAAGAGTCTATTATTGAAAAAGCGAAATATCCGGGATCATTCAGAGCTCCGTTGATTGAATTATACCATTTGGCTTCGGAAGATGCCAGGGTAGCTTTTGCCTGTGATAAATATTTTTCGTCTTTGGTGGCCTGATACATTTTCAGCCAACTCCTAATCATAAAACCAGCATTGTATGACCATTTCTGTGTATTAACAGAACCATCCGCTACCATTTTGGCATCCCACAGAAGATTGTCCGATTTATCCAAAAGATTCTCAACAGTCCAGTCGTTTATGCGGATGGCAGCATCCAGATATTGGCGGTCCTGAGTGATTTCATAGAGTTTCATACAACTCAGCATGGTTACGGCAGAGCAAATCGTATTCTTTTGTACGGGTAAAGAAACAAAAGTTTCCTGGAAATAAATTCCTCCTCCCAGCACATTATCTTCTCCCGAAAGGGAAAAAGCGAGTGCCCCTTTGGCTTTTTCCAGGTAAGATTTGTTTTGAGTTGCCAGATAAGCATCGCAGAGTCCGATTGCTGTCCATCCGTTTTCGTCGTAAAAACGGTCGGGAACCTTCTCGGCACTCGTAGGTAAAGTGGCATATCCTGCAATACCTTTATAGTTGGGATGCCAGTAGTTATCAAAATTGAGAAAGCAGTTCATCAAAGCATCCGACCATTCAGACTTGCTCAATGAGATTCCTTCGGTGTATGTATAAAGAAGGAAAATATTTCCCCAAATAAAAGAGACTTGTGAACGGTCCTGATTCTCATAATAAGAATGTGTACCACTTATTTTCAAATCGTTATCAATGACAGATAGTGTCTCTTTACACCATGTATAATAATCATTATTACCGATTTCTACACCGGGATCGGTGTCAATGATGATATCCTGTACAGTGGCATCACAGCCCGAAGTAACCTGTACAAAGGACAACATAGCCAAAAGTGTTTTTATTTTATTGCTGATTCGTATCATAGCAGTCAGTATTTATAAAGTTTAATTAAGATTATCAAGATCAGACCATGTTAAGTTGACCAAAGTAGCCGGATATTTACCTGTAATATCTTTAATAGAGGAACCGCTTTTCACATTCAGTTGCCAGTTGGCAACCAATCCTTCTTCGTCTCCTTTTAAGAAAATCTGATAGTTGTCGGCAATCTGTTGTTGAGTACGAATCGTATGCCAGATTCTTACATCATAAATTTTACCTCTGAACTGACGCCCGTTCCAAGTAGAAAGATCACCTATAATGAATTTACAACTACCTTCGGGAATGTACGGTGCAATATCCATAGTTGCGGCTTCTTGCCCGTTTAAGTATACCTTTGCGGTTTGCGAGTCGAATGTAGCGGCAATATGTACCCATTTTTTCAATTCAATAGAGTTCTCCTGAGTAATGCAGCTTGACCATGTACCGTTGACAATCGTAAAGTCAATCGCATTATTCACCCCTTCTGCCAGACGAATCAGCAAACCGTAGATGCCGTTATCGCCCGAACCTTCTGAACCAATTATGCTGCCTCCTGTTTTCTCATTGGCATACACCCATGCCTCCAGTGTCAACTTATCAGAGAAAAATTGAGAAGCAGGGCCGCAGTCGATATAACCTGTTCCGTCGAACAACGGACATGCTGGTAGCACTTTGCTTGACAGGAATGTCTGTCGGGCAATCTCAAGCTTTTCGCAGTAGTTGTCGAGAGCTGACTGGCGATCAGTTTTATTCCGGATATATTCTGTTTCCCGGATCTTACTTTCGAAAATAGCTTTCGAACCGGTTACGAAATCACCCAAATCTTCTCCTTCAGAGGAAGAAGATAAAAGTTCATTGCATTGAGAAAGCAAACCGTCTATCTTATTATATTCAAGTGTCACTTCTTTTTCATCGGAACAAGCAGCCGCCAGTAGGATGAAAGCAAAACAAGCTAAATGAAATATCTTTTTCATGGTTTTTCTTTTTAATCGTTTACAATTTATTTGGTGTATCCCGGATTCTGTTTCAGCTCAGGATTGAGTTTGGTTGCCTGCAGGGGAATCGGAAAAAGATTGATTGTTTCCTTATCTGTATAATTCTTATCCCACATCGGTTGAATGAAACGTCCGAAGCGAATCATATCCGTTCTTCGCAAAGTCTCGTAGCACATTTCTCTTCCCTTTTCTCTGTATAGCTCATCCAAAGTCAGTTCTCCGGTTGCATACGTAGAAACACCTGCACGTGTCCGTATCTTGTTTATACCTTCCAGCGCCTTAGAATCCACCTCATTCGATTTACGAAGAGTGGCTTCTGCCAGATTGAAGTTGATTTCTGCAATCCGGAACAGAGCAAAATCATTTTCCATGCCTTGTGCACCGACTTTTACTTTATATTTAATATTACGTGCACCGGCATTCTCCTTGTTGTTTACCATGTCCAGCAAGTCGAGGGTGAAATCCAACTGTTGTCCGGCATATTCATTGGTTCCCAAAATCGGGTTTCCGCTTAAATCGAATTGGGGTCCCCACATAAATTGTCCGTACATTCCATTTTGAGGATCATACTTACAACGGCGGTCGTGAGTAATATCATACGTTTCAATAAACTCTCTTACGGTACAGACTCCATTCCATCCCCCATTCGGATTCTTCCAATCCCATTGCGAACGCTGTGACCAGTGAATGTTCCGGTAGAAAAGGACACTCATCTCATTGGCAACTATTTCGTCATTAGGGATCACCCAGATATTTTCCTTGCTATTCTCATTGTTCCATGCAAAAGGAGCATCCCAAGTCGATTCCAGCTGATAACCTTTTTGAAGAAGAGTCTGTGATACAGAAATACAATCGTCCAGACGGGATGTTCCGGTGTAAACTTCGGCATTGAGGTAAAGGCGGGATAATAGCGCTAATGCGGCTTCCTGAGTAAAGCGTCCATAACTGCCGGTATCTGTACTTCTTAGAAGCTGGTCCTTGACTTCCGCAATTTCTTTTTCCACGTAGTTAAAAACCTCAGTTCTGGTTTTAGTTGGCGGATTTAGTTCGGATACCTTTTCTACAATCGGAACATTTCCGAACATATCGACCAGCATGGAATAGAAAAATGCCCTCAATGCCCGGGACTCGGCAATATATAGCTTTTTCTTGTTCTCCGGAAGAATATCGGAACGGGAATTATTCAAATCATTCAGCACCTGATTGCAGAAACCCACCGCTTTGAACAGTTCCTGCCATGCTCCGTTGATAATGACATCCTGGTCGGTCCATGTGTGCCAATGCATACGTTGGTAGATACCTCCGTCATAACCGTCTCGCCCTTTTTGAGGTAAACAAGCTTCGTCTGTAGTAATCTCTTGCAGATAAAATACATTCCAGGCATACATCGTACGTAAGAAAGCGTATTGATTCATAAACGCCGCATCATATTCCTGTTCTGTCTGATAATAATTATCTTTACCCAAATCATTATACATATTTTCGGATAAGTCGACGCAACCAACCAGAAAAAGCAATGTTATAAAATAGATAATCTTTTTCATGTGAATCAAAATTTAATGTTTAAACCTAGCATAAGAGTTGTAGAACGCGGATAGTAACCGGAATCGTCGAATCCGGGCGTGAGCCCTATACC
>DXOJ01000123.1 GCA_019412865.1 Bacteroides sp.
CTATATAATATTCAATCTAAACAGCTATTGAATTATGAATTTTACATTTTTAGTTGTTGTTCTACTGACAGCGCTTGCTTTTGTCGGTGTAGTAGTAGCTCTTTCGCGTGCTATTTCTCCCCGTTCATACAATCTGCAAAAGTTTGAGGCTTATGAATGTGGTATACCGACACGTGGTAAATCATGGATGCAGTTTCGCGTAGGTTACTACCTGTTTGCCATCCTATTTCTTATGTTCGATGTCGAAACTGCTTTACTGTTCCCATGGGCAGTAGTTATGCACGACATGGGACCACAGGGACTTATTAGTGTTCTCTTCTTCTTTATCATTTTAGTTCTGGGTCTTGCTTATGCCTGGAGGAAAGGAGCTTTGGAATGGAAATAACCAAAAAGCCAAAAATAAAATCTATTCCGTATGATGAGTTTATCGACAATGAATCATTGGAAAAGTTGGTCAAGGAACTTAATGCAGGAGGAGCCAATGTTGCCCTCGGAGTACTTGACGACTTTATCAACTGGGGGCGCAGCAATTCACTGTGGCCGCTTACCTTTGCAACCAGTTGTTGTGGTATCGAATTTATGGCACTGGGTGCCGCGCGTTATGACATGGCCCGCTTTGGGTTTGAAGTAGCACGTGCCAGCCCGCGTCAGGCTGATATGATTATGGTATGCGGAACAATCACCAATAAAATGGCTCCGGTACTGAAACGACTTTACGACCAGATGCCCGATCCGAAGTATGTGGTTGCCGTAGGCGGATGCGCTGTCAGCGGAGGTCCTTTCAAGAAGTCCTATCACGTAGTGAACGGAGTGGACAAGATTCTTCCGGTAGATGTATATATTCCCGGATGCCCGCCACGTCCTGAAGCTTTCTATTATGGCATGATGCAATTGCAACGCAAAGTGAAAATAGAGAAGTTCTTTGGTGGAGTAAACAGAAAAGAGAAGAAACCGGATTATTTAAAAAATGAAGAATGATTCTACATTCTGTAATTTAAAGGATTTATGCAAGAAATACAATTTATAGCTCCTGCAGCGTTACACGACGAGATGCTGCGCTTGCGAAATGACAAACAGATGGACTTTCTCGAAAGCCTCACCGGTATGGACTGGGGAGTAGCCGATGAGAAAGACACTCCGGAAAAACTCCGCGGTTTAGGCGTGGTCTACCATCTGGAATCGACCATTACAGGCGAACGGATAGCACTAAAAACAGCGACAACCAACCGCGAGCTACCTGAAATTCCATCTGTCAGCGACATTTGGAAGATAGCCGACTTCTATGAACGTGAAGTTTTTGATTTTTATGGTATCACCTTCGTAGGTCATCCTGACATGCGCCGACTTTATCTGCGTAACGATTGGATAGGTTATCCAATGCGCAAAGATAATGATCCGGGAAAGGATAACCCATTGTGTATGACCAATGAAGAGACGTTTGATACGACTCAAGAAATAGAACTGAACCCCGACGGAACCATCAAAAACAAAGAGATGAAGCTGTTCGGTGAAGAAGAGTATGTAGTTAACATCGGTCCGCAACACCCTGCTACTCATGGTGTAATGCGTTTCCGTGTTTCTCTGGAAGGTGAAATCATTCGTAAGATTGATGCGAACTGCGGTTATATTCACCGGGGCATCGAGAAAATGAATGAAAGCCTTACCTACCCTCAAACATTGGCCTTGACAGACCGTCTTGACTATCTGGGTGCACACCAGAACCGCCATGCACTGTGTATGTGTATTGAAAAAGCCATGGGCGTCGAGGTTAGCGAACGTGTGAAGTATATCCGTACTATTATGGATGAATTGCAACGTATCGACTCTCACTTGCTATTCTATTCTTGTCTTGCCATGGACTTAGGAGCGTTGACGGCATTTTTCT
This sequence comes from Bacteroides sp., assembly GCA_019412865.1. GTDB lineage: Bacteria > Bacteroidota > Bacteroidia > Bacteroidales > Bacteroidaceae > Bacteroides. The sequence goes on from DXOJ01000123.1 coordinate 1,886, forward strand.
ATGGATTCCGTGACCGTGAGAAGATTCTCGACATCTTTGAAGAGACTTGTGGCGGACGTCTGATAATGAACTACAATACCATTGGCGGTGTACAGGCTGACCTTCATCCTAACTTCGTCAAACGAGTAAAAGAGTTCATTCCTTATATGAGGGGAATCATCCACGAATATCACGATATATTTACGGGTAACATCATCGCACAAAGCCGCATGAAAGGTGTCGGTGTGTTAAGCCGCGAAGATGCCATCTCTTTCGGTTGTACCGGAGGTACAGGCCGTGCTTCAGGATGGGCGTGTGACGTACGTAAACGAATGCCATACGGTGTATACGACAAAGTAGATTTCAAAGAAATTGTTTATACGGAGGGTGACTGCTTTGCCCGTTACCTAGTGCGTATGGATGAAATCATGGAAAGTCTGAACATCATCGAACAATTAATAGACAATATTCCCGAAGGACCTTATCAGGAGAAGATGAAGCCTATCATCCGTGTTCCGGAAGGCAGTTATTATGCTGCAGTAGAAGGAAGTCGTGGTGAATTTGGTGTCTTCCTTGAAAGCCAGGGTGACAAAATGCCCTACCGCCTGCACTACCGTGCTACGGGATTGCCGCTTGTTGCCGCAATCGACACCATCTGCCGGGGAACGAAGATTGCCGACTTAATTGCTATTGGCGGAACAATTGATTATGTCGTTCCGGATATTGATAGATAAAAAACAAGTATTAAGTAACAGGTATCAAGTATTAACCGACTATACCAATATAAAAGGTCATTTCCTGCATGGAATTAATACTTAATACTTAAAACCTAATCATTAAAAATATATGTTCGACTTTAGTATAGTAACAAACTGGATACATGAGCTACTGCTCTCCATTATGCCGGAGGGATTAGCCATCTTTATAGAATGTGTAGCTGTCGGTGTGTGCCTCGTAGCACTGTATGCCATCCTGGCTATCATATTGATCTACATGGAGCGTAAGGTTTGCGGTTTCTTCCAGTGTCGTCTTGGTCCGAACCGCGTTGGTAAATGGGGTTCTATTCAAGTGGTCTGCGACGTACTCAAGATGATGACCAAAGAAATCTTCATGCCGAAGGGTGCCGACCATTTCCTTTACAATCTCGCTCCATTCATGGTGATTATCGCCTCATTCCTGACTTTCGCTTGTATTCCTTTTAATAAAGGTGCAGCGATTCTCGACTTTAACGTGGGCGTGTTCTTCCTGTTGGCTGCTTCCAGCATTGGAGTTGTCGGCATCTTGCTGGCCGGTTGGGGTAGTAACAACAAATTCTCTTTGATCGGTGCCATGCGAAGTGGTGCACAGATTATCAGTTACGAACTTTCGGTTGGTATGAGTATCATGACTATGGTAGTACTGATGGGAACCATGCAATTTTCTGAAATCGTAGAAGGACAGGCTGACGGCTGGTTCATCTTCAAGGGACATATCCCTGCAGTCATTGCTTTTATCATTTACCTGATTGCCGGAAATGCAGAATGTAACCGTGGCCCGTTCGACCTTCCCGAAGCGGAAA
>DXOJ01000124.1:0-15420 GCA_019412865.1 Bacteroides sp.
AGCTCGTTGGGCTCATAACCCAAAGGTCATTCGTTCGAGTCGGATCTCCGCAACTAAAGGTAAGATAAACAGCTAATAGTCAAATGATTATTAGCTGTTTCCGATTTTATACCGGGACAAAACCGGGACACATCGCGAAACGCCCTAATTGGCAGATTATTAACACTACATTCTTCGTAATCGAAAGAATGTAAAAAAAATGTTTGCGTCAAAATCAGAAAACAGCTCTATTAAAGAAATAATAGGGTATTCCTACCCAAAACTCTACACCGGGAAGGAATGGTACATCGGCTTTAATGCTTTCGATCCGGCAAGTGGAAATATGCGCCGCAAAAAAATCAAGTTGAATCACATCGAAAAGATTACAGAGCGAAGAAAATTTGCTTCTGGATTAATTTATCGCCTTAGTAAGCAACTGGAAAACGGTTGGAATCCTTGGATCGAAGCGGAAAATTCTAAAGCCTACCACAAATTCAATGATGTTTGCGAACGGTATAAGAACTATCTACAAAAACTTTTTAGCGATGGAAATTTAAGAGAGAAAACATTATACGGTTATCTTTCCATGTTACGTATGTTTATAGCCTGGAATAAGGCAAGAAAAGTGCCTATAACATATATATATCAATTCGACATGATGTTAGTCAGCGAATTTTTAGACTATATTTATTTAGATCGTAATAATTCAATCACTACCAGAAACAATTATCTGACCTGGTTAAGCACATTTGATGGATACTTGGTGCAGCACTCCTACACAAAGGTTAAAGCAACAGAGGGGATAACAAGCATTAAAAAGAACGGCTATAAAAAGGAACGCGAAGGTATCGAAGATAGGGACATGATACGTTTGCGCGAATATTTAGAAAAGGAAAACAAACACTTCTTACTAGCCAGCTATATATTACACTACGCCTTAATCCGACCTAAAGAAATGTCCTGGTTAAAATTATCTGATTTCAATCTGGCAAAACAGACTATTTATATTTCTGGTACCATAGCAAAAAATAAAAAAAGTGCAGTTGTAACCTTGCCTGCCAAAGTGATTCATTTAATGATAGACTTAGGCATATTCAATTCACCAAACCATTATTACTTATTCAGTGATAATTTTTGCCCTGGCGAAGAAAGGAGAAGTGAAAAAGCCTTCCGGGATTTCTGGGATAGAAAAGTAAGGAAAGTACTAAAATTCCCAAAGACTTACAAGTTTTATTCTTTAAAAGATTCCGGTATAACTGCAATGCTTCGGAATTGCGACACTTTAACAGTAAGAGATCAAGCCCGACACAGTTCTATATTAATGACAAATAAGTATACACCACAAGATATCCAAAATGCAAACGAATTACTATTAAATTATGAAGGGAAGTTTTAGCAAGGTAGGCCACAAAGATGTTTTCGATGTGGCCTACCCACTATTTTTAAACATTCAAATCAAACTTTACGGTTTCTTCCTCACTAATTAAACTACGAGTTTTTTCTATATTATTCTCGTAAGGCGTCTATACTATATCATGGTCGGGGGCTTCTTTTAAACCTATCCCCAAAAAGGCTATAAAACTATTATCAATTCATCTAAACGTTTCATAAAATACAATTTAAAATCAGTATGATTAACGTGGTCACTCCTGGCAATAGCGCTGTAGCCGCCACATCCAACCAATCGAATGTATTCCCGTAGAGTTTATCTTTGTAATCGACTGCTACCGCAACAATAACAGTCGCCACGAAAGCAATCACAGTTGAGGGAATTAATCCCACTCCAAGTGTCAAACACACCGCCAGCATCGCTATGAAAACTAACATTCCGGCTTTCATGTGTTTCGGACGGTTACTATCCTTCAGCCATCCGAGATATTTCTTTATTATTTGTTTCATTCTTTTTATTCTAGGTTATGTAGGTTTCTTGAATTTTTCTAAAGTCTATTTTCATTATTGCATCATACGTAAATTATTTGCTCGATTTGGATTTATTTTAGAAGTATTGATTTCTGCTGTTATGAAAATCTTAAATCTATATGGTTCAAGGGTGAACACTGCTGAGTCTTGGAATGTAACCATTATCCTTTTGGGATATCCAGAAGCATTTATAATGGTTAACATTTTGAATTGTGAAGAGTCACAAACGTATAATACATAATTCCCTGTCCCATTTAGGATTATACAATCAATGGGCTGACCAGATTCTGCATATTTGTGATAAGTTGTGTCAGTTCCATAATTATAAATATGCGCAAAGAAATCACTAGTCGAAGCGGAATTAAAAGAAAGATTTGTCATTCGATAATGTCCAAATTCGCCTCTGCACCATAAGTCAGAAGTGAAGAACCTCCATGATCTACTTTGCTCTGAATTGTACCCTTGATGGTGTATATCACCCTCAAATGTCATTTCAGAAGTCGATTGATCAAATGCTATTTTTGCTCCTACTTCGCCATTAGCTTTTAGTCCCTGCAAACTCCTGAAACTACCAGTTAAGCCCTTTACATTCGTCAACTCGGCACCATCGGCTATTAGCTTTAATAACCTCATTGTACCGTTCATCCAATCGACTAACACATTTGGGGTAAATGGCGCATTACTTTGCCCGATCTTGGTAGGGTCGAACAATTCGTAGCTATTCACATCATTCCCATTCACATCTTTGCCATATTGGGAAAACATATAGTCACCATGAAACACTGCGCTGGCCAGCTTTGCCCAATTAGCCATTAGGATCTCCGTAAATATGGCCTTATAGTTCTCAAACGGAATCCACGTAGAATCGCTTCCGTTTGAAGCATAATCTTCAGCGGGGTTAAGTCCGGTGACTGACACGGACTTATTCATCACGTAGTAGGTCTTTCCTGATTCGTAGTAGACAATAGGAGTTATTGCGTCTGTAGCGGTGTATGTAGTCGATAAATCGAACGCTCCCGATGGGAATGGCATTCTACCTCTTACGCCGGCAGGACCGGGAAGGCCATTGTCTCCGTTTTTACCATCTTCGACAACTGCCACTGTCTTCTCATCCACCAGACTTCCTCCGACATAAAGTCTGAATGAGATTGCCGCCATATCGGAAGTGATAATAATCCGTGACCCATATACAAATTCAGCCGAATTACTTCCTGTTTTGTATGTCAGCACAAACTTGATTGTACCTCCTCCGGAGACAGGATTCCCATCGCCCGTTTTGCTAAAGCATTCGCACGATACATATTCCGGTAAATGTGACCCGTCAGCTTTTCTCTTTACCTGAGTAACGGATGGGACCAACCAATAAGTAGTAGCATCCGCCCCATTTTCAGGGGCTATGCTCACTTTGAATAGATTTGAAGACAGTTTCTTAGCCATAGTTTAAGATATTATTGTTGCGCTTACATAACCGGAGATTCCTCCACCGGCATTGATCACATCCTGAAAAGCCACATTGATGCTCTTCTTTACTCCGGACAAGGAATCAATCTTAGCACCGGAATTATCCGTTACCGTGAATGTAGTTTGAGCCGTAGTGTCTTCCGTGCCATCGTCTTTTTCTACTTTTGCCGTATATACAGCCGTTTCACCTTCTTTGATTTGCTCGCCTGTAATTCCGTCTACATACAAATTAACCCGATAAGGATCGGTGTAATCCGTTACATTGATATAAGCACTGGCCAGTAACGTAGAATCGTCTTTACGATATAGGTCACAGCGGTAAGTAGCCGTACCGTCAATTTCGGAAGCCGGAACTTCAAGTGACCACACACCGGTAGCGACCTGCGTAGAGACTTCTCCTACTACCTTATTCCATTTAGGGGTATATGCAGACAAATCAGATGGGGTTACTCCATCTATCAAAGGATGAGCATTCAGCGTTGCTACGGGGCTAGATGTTGTGACGTCCGTATCTCCGTCCAGATACAAGGTAGTGGAGCTACCGACAGTCTCCACGATCTCAACAGTTTCGGAAATAGCGTCAAAGGCGAGGGATTGCCCGCTTACTTCCGTTGTGCCGGACAATAAGATTGTATCATTATCGTAATTGGATACCGGTACGATATTCTTTACGATCTCAAAGACAATCATATTCGGATAATCACGACCTCCGATGTTTATCGTTTTGGTAGATTTCTTGAATACTCCGGCAAGTGCTCCGGTAGTGCTCAACCCGTCACCGCCAAAGGCAACCTGAACACCATTGTAGAATAGATCCAGTGTCACAGGATTCAATACCGCTCCGTTATCATCACGGTTTAAGTGTGCGTAAATAAGAGGCTTCGTTGCTGATGTCTCCCAATCGGGATTGCAGATATTTGTCCCTTTCTTATACTCCTGACGAAGTGGCCCGTTGATGACACCCATACGTGCTCGGATATTCACACCGTTCATCAATGCAAAAAGCTGAAAACTTCCATTTATCTTCTTCATTTTATGTCCTCCTTACTTTTTTGATGTTTTACTTTTGTTTTTCTCTTCTAGCAACAGAGCGTCTAAGGTTTGTTGCGTGATAATCTCAACGTCTTGCAGGTCACTTCCGATCACTTTCATGGCGTTAATACTAAGTACGGCCCGACCGTCACTCAATTCCTGCGCGTCTATGTAGATTCCCTTTTCTACCAACTGCGTTTTTTTGACTAATAGGTAATTCATAATGTTATCGTTTTTAAGTTAATACTATTCTTCCTTTTTGAGAGTACCTTTGAAGCACCACCCCTTGTCATTCTCTACTTCGCAGTCTTCAAAAGGTAATGTAGTCTTCCAGGCTTCCTCAAATGACATACGACCAATAGCCGCCGTTTTATTGATATATTGAATCATGTTGTTAAGGAACTCGCAGATAGCAGGGTGATAACCTTTTACGAGGCGGGTCTTTGTCACCTCTGTTTCGTTTTCAATGTCTGCGTAACGTACTTGCATGCGCATCCAGTATTTCCCTTTCTTGCGGTCAGGTTCGCGTACCTCAAAGTCGAGAACCTCGAAGGATTTTCCTTCTAGTTCGGATATATCTATCAAAGGAGAATCCATCCGCCTTCTGACCATTGTTTCCTTCGTTGTCAAAAATGATAATTTCTTATTTAATTTTCTCGTTAAGTTTATGGCATCGGCTCCTTTAAGAATTCCTTGATAAGAAGCTCTTGAACGAGGATTGTGCCATACATTTTTAATTCTTTTCTTTGTGCTCTTCCTAATCTCCGTATGATCGGTGTGAAATACATACCCTAAAATATCCGGAGCAACTTTCATTGGAGTAGGATAAGCATCTTTCTTTAGCTCGTATCCTAAATTATACCAGAGGTAATTCATTATTCTCCATTTTGCTTCATGGAGCCTGTCTTTATCTCCAAAGAGAAGGATATCGTCAGCATATCTCACATAATGAGGAATCTTTAAATCTTGGCGAACAAATCGGTCAAATCCCATCATCATGATGTGTTGATTGATCGGAGACGGAGGCGTTCCTATCGGCATTCCGGTATCACAAAAGGATATTTGTTTCAGCATATTCAGAAATCGCTTATCTTTCCAGATCGTTTCATGACGGGAAAACAAAATATCCGGATTTGTACGTTCATAACATTTTTTTATGTCAAGTTGTAAATATCCCCATGGATGATAAACGTTTATAATTCGTTTTATCTGACGTACGGGGTCATACCTTCGTTTTTTAGAATTTATCCCTCTTCCTTTGATGCAGTTGTAGCAATCGTCAGATAATCTGTTGTCATATTCCGGTTTCATCATAAGCATTAAAGCATGCATAGATACTCTATCTTTAAATTTACTGATAGCCACGGTTCTATTCTTCCCGTTAGGAGATACAATGTTTTTATATCGGTATCTTACATTTGCAAGCTGCCCATTTAGGAGCTGTCGGTATATATTATATTCATTTTCTTTATCTTGTATAAATTTTATTGTTTCTTGTTTACTTGCATGCTTCTTAGAAGCATTAACTGTTGCCTGATTTATTAATTCAAGCGTTAAACGGCTCATTATGTTCCCTTTTCTTTTCATCTTTATTTTATCCAAGCGGAAGCCTTATTAACGGACTTTCATGTTTTTACTAGCCCATTTCCCTATCTCCTCGTATATAGGGATTGTCTTTTATGTTTCGTACTACTGACGAGGTTTTACGTGCAAATTAGTTCTTTTGTAAGCCGCCAGCGTAGTTCGCATTCGTATTCGAAAGCGGATTATTCGCATTCAAATTGCGAGCGGAGCAGACGCCCCAATTGCCGTTACCACGCTACGCGTAAAACCTTAGAGATAGGGAGGACGAGCCTCCCTCGCATGTTCGTTTCACTCACTCACGGCTGCGCTTTCGCCACTAGCGTTTTGCGCCGTTGCACTTGACGTCCCTTCTGGTAAACGAACTTGAAAGCCGCCAGCGTAGTACGCAAACGGAGACGAAAGCGGATAAGCCGCATGCAAAAGGCGAGCGGAGCAGACGCCCCAAAGGCCGACACCACGCACGCGATGACCTATGCGAACCTTCTTACCAATAGGAGAAACGCCTATACCATTTCCTGTATCCATATAGCAAGTATTATCGGATAATCCTCCTTTTTTGGTTGTGCCGACTCTGGTTCCTCGTATCAGATCGGTGAAATATCCGCTATTACTCATCGTATATGCGCCAGCTTGATCATAAGCAGATTCAAAATCAAAATCGCCACTTGTTTTTTCTACTGTCTTATTAAGCGTCAAATTGGGCTGATCAAGACAAATAAATACTTTAGTTAGATGTCTCCCGTCTTCTTGTATCGTAGCTACCTTTTCAATCCCTGCTCCGGCGTATTGGAAGACGTCGGCAGATACTAAGTCCATACCATAGACTGCTGAAGTTTGCAAGCTTATAGTTATATCCTTTACTACAACAGGATTTCCAGACGCGTCGAATACATTGATATTTTCCAAGGATACCACCTTCCTCAACCTGGCGTTCATTTCCCCTTCAAGAAGTGTTTTTGTGCCGAGAACATTGGAATACTGATAAGAACCTCCATTAAAAGTAAACGATGTATCAGGGTGTATGTTATTCTCTGCCGCATAAGAGAGAGCCATCTGAATTTCAAGACATTCCATACGGGGGTATTCATTAGATAGAATAGCACTCCAATTGCGTTTTGTGCCTTTATCGTCAGTGCAGAAAGGCGGTTGTTCAGATAATCTTTGGTATGTCCATGGGTCTGACTCGTTCGTTATATACCCCACATTGGTTGTTTTTGTGGCATTTTCGCTAGTTACGCTCACATTACTTGAGATTCCTCCTCCAAACTTATTTGGATCGTGTAGATATACTGTCCCGAATTTGTTCATCAGGGCATTGGTGATGTGTAAAAGATTCCAGTCCATCAGTGGAGCGAACGGAATAGTCTTTACCGGGTCAGCGTTATGGGCTATAGCGAAGTCATTTGTAGTCAATTGACTTAAAGCGGTTCTCGGATATGTCCTGTCCTGCTTATTAAACTCTGTAATTCCTAGTAATCCGTTTGAACCACCATCTCCAGCTCTGTATTTGAAATACATGGACCGGAATTTACCATTAACCACCGCTGGCAATCCCGGACAAATCAGTGTCGGGGGAATAGTCCTTGATTGTATTCCATTGTATTCGAATGGTTCTTCACCAAATAGAGCGACTACCTCGCTGCCTATCGTTACATTTTCAATCGTATGGATAGTCTGTGTCCAGCCGTACATAATATTATAGCCTTTATCTTCTTCGGGGGAATTAACAGTAGTAGGAGCAAGTGAACCATCTTCGAAACGGAACCAGTTATTATTTTTCAATTTACCAATGATCTCGACATTAACTCCATCTTCGCATTTAATCAGGTATGCACCCAACTTATCTGCGATTTGATTTACCCCGAACTGGAATTTAGGAGTAGCTCCGATGCCTGTATATATACTTCCTTCAACGTTCCAGGAGCCAATTTTAGGCATCACCGAAGGTTCAATAACAACCGGATTAGTATAGCTGATACCCAGAGCTTTGACAGTTGTTTCGATGTATTCACCGTAACCGATAATCAAGCTGGTTCCGTCAGCCTGCGTTGCTTTCCATGTGATGTTGTAGTACTTTTCCGGATTCTCGATCACCCGACCGCCAGCGGTGATTTCGCAACGAGACTTGATAAGCTTATCCGTATTGATGTCTTTCACTGTGATATATGCCCCGGCAATTGGTATTTGCTTGGCATTCTGGAAAACGGGAAGATCTACACGCACGTTGTACTGTACCAATAATGCGGCATTAGTCGGTGATGAAGGTGACGATTCGGCCACTCCTTTATAAGAAGCACGACACTCTAGTTTCAAATTCTTGATGCGTGAAGCGTCTACGGTAATCGTACGAGGATATGTACCGTCAGCATTGGGGGTCGTTACCATCCAAGCATCAGAGGTAGTTATCAGACGGGTGTATTTGCCATCTTTAACGTACCACCAATATACCGCATTATCTTCTGTCAGATCAATTTCACCTGATTTTAGCATTGCTTTTAATTGGACGTACCAATTGGCAGGATTGGTATCATCTATTTTGGTGGGGTCTACAATTACCTCTGTAGGAGAATCCGCCATCAAAGACAGCAAAGATGCCTCGTAGTAGATAGTACTTAGAAGCTGTTGTTCGATGCGTGATTCCTGACGGCCTGTTTTGGGGTTAGTGTAGAACGCTTCACCAATCAGAAGGAACGGTTCACTTACAGGAGTATTCCGTTTTACCTTTAAAACAAGGAGGCCATTAACCGTGGCTATTTCATAGTTAGGGTCGTTATCGGCTATCTTATTACTTGGCTTGTATTCTTTTAGATACCAGTCGATACGGTCAAGGGCTACAGGTCCGTTGGCTATTACCTCGTCAGGATCTTGCAGATTGACGGCAACTGTTACCATCAAAGGCAGGATGGCTGAATACGACGGATAGAATGCGTTATCGTCACGGCTGTACTTCTGTTGAAAAGAGCCTTCACCGATAATCTTCATGCCGGAACTGACGTTCAACGGCTTGACTTGAATGTTGACTATTCTTTTTTGTTGCATATTAATTAAAGATTAAATTGTAATTCTTCTGATTCCCGTAAATAATTCTCTTCGCCTAGTGGAATAACTGCTGTTATCTTAAATGTGACGGACCGGGCATTTAACCACTGCGATCCCATGTCGGAAGATATGAGGTGTATCTTGTTTTTTTTGCCATCTACAAAGGTGGGTGACCAAGCATTATCCTCTGCTGCTATTCCTGTATCTCTGTTCCATGTGATTACCGTTCCGGAAGTACTCATTACATCTTCGGTGATGTCGGTTGTACCGTGATAGAATCTGGCTTCGATTACCGTATCAATCAAACCATAGAAGAAGCTGAACCCTTTCGAGCTTTGAAAGTCTATTGAGAATTCTCCGTTACCTTCCAGGAACGCCCAGTCGGTGGAGTTCCATTTAGGTTCTAGCAGTGTGCGGGACTTTAGGCATTGCCATTTTGCTCCACGCTGGTAGACGGTGCTGGTCTCATTGACACCCGTTATAGGATTCTTTGATTCGAAAAGGTATGGTTCTTCAGAGGTGGCAACCGATAAACTCCAGATTCCACGGTTGACAAACTCGTAGACAGGCTTGCCGGTTACATCTATGCGAGTATCATCCTGACGGATAAGGCCACGGCAATAGACATAACTTTGTCGGTAGTTGATCGGCAGATTGTCGAACAAAGACAGACGTTTCATCTTTCCAATCAGGATAGAGTAATTGTTCTCTTCTAAGATAGGTTTTGTTACTCCATCGAGCATGCAGATACATTTCTCATAGCTGGAGATATACCAATAACTCTGCCGGTCTTCATCCGAAGTGTTACCTCTACGGACGATAGCCATCAAAGGTTCGGGAGGATAGTTCTTGCCTCCGGGTACTTCATCGTCCGGATACAGGACGGTTTCAATGTAGTTGTCTACGGTGTTGACTCCTACTACTCGCATCCAGGAGGTACGGTAGTTTCCGCCTCCGGTAGATAAGTCATTGACTGATCCGTATATAATGTCGTTCCAGTCAAAGGCTGTGAAGTCGGTATTATGACGTTTGCGTAAGGGTAAACGGTAGGTTCCGTCTTCAAGTAATTCAATACGTTCGATTACGCCGGATTCGGAAAAAGAAGCATCTCCTTCCTGAGCGGATAGACGGTTGAAGATTAGTTCAAGGATGGTTAAAGAGCTGCGTATCCTAGCACTTTCAAATTCAGCATTACCTAGTTTATCTATTCCAGCTCCTGTCCCTTCAATTAATGACGATTTAAAAACACCGACTTCTACACCGCTTAATAATTGTAACAAGAAATGTGTAAAATCCGATTGATCTTTGCGTATATACTTATCTCCATCCGCTTTTTTTAGTTTTTCGTTCAGAAAATCCAAAACTGCGGCTACCTGCTGATTAGTTACACTACCTTTCGCTATGGCCTTATCAATATGGTCTATTAACGAATCTACTATATTTTGTAAGTTATCAGCCATTAATTGAATTCTTTACTAAATTCTTGTGTATGGATACGCGGGTTATTAAAATCCTCTCCTTGCAATGCCTGGGTGAAGTGCCTTTCAGAGTCAGCAAACCTTAATGTAATAGGTAAACTTTGAGGTTGATCCATCGTCTTAGCAACTGCCAGGCTATCAGCCGATGCATTTACTTTTATTTCCCGATCTTCATATCCTAGCAAATAAATATCGTCACTGGAAAGCATATCAAGAAGAAACATAAGTTCCTTACTTGTCTTAAAACCGGTTTGTACATGGATCGTATCTACGGTTCGCACACGTTCACGAGATTCGATATAATCATTTACTAATTCATCATATTTCCCGTAAGTTTCTTCTTCCCCGCTATCCTGGTCTAAAGTTGGCTTCCCGGTGACATCGATACATTCATAGGCACCGTAAGAATTGAGAAATTCCAGATAGTACCTTTCTTTCGCTACATCTGCCGGAAGAATTATGATAGTAACTGCCGTACCTTCATCCGTGCTTACAATAAATTGACTAGCCAGCATATTTTCACTATCAAAGAAGTATCTCCGTAGGGCATCCAAATTAAGCGCATAACATTTACCCACTACTAAGCCGGTTATTTCTTTGCTTATCCCGTCCGATACCGTAACTGTAAAAGCTGTTTTGGGGGCAATAAACAATAAAGGACGTATTTCAGTCTCCCGGATCGTAAGAATACGTGTTTCCGATCTGGTAGACATAAAAAAATTACCGGCTGCATTAAGTAGCTTAAAAGTGAAAATATTACTCCCTTCTTGATTTAGATGTCGCATGGCCCTTTTACTAATTCCCCCTAGTATTACTTTGTGCTGCAATACTTTCTTTTCCCCTTCTGTATTAGCCACGTTTATAGTATATTCCTTTAGATTGCCAGAGGTATTCAAAATAATGTCTGTTTCTTGCCCTGTATATCGAATTGGGGCGAGGATGGCCGATAATATCTCGTCAATAAACACATAAAAATTACCTTCTTCCCCGGATCCTTCAAATACCGTTTCTTCCCCGTCCCGGATTACATAAGTAACCGGGGAAGAAGACGTAATATCAAGCCGGATCGGATTGCCTGATAGAGCAAAGGTACGTGGAGTTATATTTGCGCTTAAACTCATAATTCAAATTGTTGTCTTACTATATTCCCGTTCAGTATCGGAGATAAATCACAATCAGACAAGAAATTACCCCTCTCAACACTTGGCGTCGTCAAGAAGGAATAAAAGTCATTCATTGTCTTAATTTCGTTTCCAGGCAATTGCCTGAACTTAAAAAATGCATCAGAAACGTTCATCATTTCGGGTGCTGATAGTATTGTTTCATTCTCCATAGTGCAAATGTGATGATATTATGACTTCTATTAAAGGACAAAAAATTATCGTTTATCAGCACGGATGCCAGCATTATAAGTTAGGGCATCTTCATAATTAGTACTGACCATATGTGTATTGGGCGGACTTCCTAACACTACTGTTATTTTATATTTTAGTTTGGCTTGATATGTATTAAGAATTTCTTTCCGATTCGCAACATCTTCGTCAGAAGGCGGCAAATATGCTGCAAATTCTTCGTCAGAAGGTTTCGTCACTATCTCCCTTTCTATTTCAGTCATACCAACATCACGCCAATTTACCCCGTGCCTTTCTTCTGCCGCTTTAGTTGCAGCTTCAAATACACTATCCGTATAAGAAATCATTACCCATTTTGTTGTTTGCGGTTTCATCGCTACTATACCTTGTTCCGATTCAAGATCATAGGGTTTTAATAGTTTAGTAGTCCGAAGTTTAACCGTGGCCGGTTTATTTATCCGGTATGGCATAGAGTGTTTTACACTCTCTACCATCATCCTCTGCCCAGAAATCAGGAGCGGACACCCGACGTCTATTTTTGTAAGGTTAATCCGGTCTATATTGAACTTTCCAGTAAGAGTATGATTGGAATGTCTCAAAATGGCATCCCATTCTTTAAAGAATCTGTTAAATGCACCATCTTCCCCACGAAATACCAAAGAATAAGTATAGGTATTACCGCTACTATCACGGAAATAGTTACCCGCCGGATCCCGACAAAGAGAACTCCCAAAATAATAACCAGAGGAATTTCCTTTCTCGTCAGTAGCAAGCCCCATCGCAAAGCAGAAGCACAAGGGTGTATCTTCTTTCTGCTCTTCAACTTTTGCCCCTCTCAGGGTGGTATTCAGATTAACCGTTCCTGCAAAATATTGAGGTACTAGCAGACTGTTAGTAAACGCCATCGGCAAACATTCATCTGCCCCCGTGACTTCCTCATTTTCCACGTTTACAGTCTTTTTGTTCCATGGGAAGAAGTCACTCGATACCAATGATACATTCTTGGTTATTACATTACGCTTATAAAACCTGCCGGTAGAAGCTTGATAACAAATATATGTATCATCTGGGATATATCCAGGTGAAGCACCTTTAACCTCTGTGATGATGCCATTGTATTGTTCCAGGAACTCTTCAAACGAATCACTTTCTACGTCCGCTCCTTCAAAAGAAGTCCCTGCCGATAACTTCAATTGCTTCGGCGCCCCATAGCTCGGTACTAAATCAGACGATTTAAGCAACGTCCAATTTGCAAAGGGATTCGCCGATATCGCATCTTTAATCAGTATGACTTTTGCCGTTTTGGTATTTCCGTCCACAAAGACTTTAGCCCCGGTTCTGCAATACAATGCATCCAGAAAGTCATTAACTGAACAGTCCGGCATCATATTCTTATATTCTATTTGACCTTGAACGATGGCATCAGCCACATTATTAAGCACTGCCATTTTTTTAAGCTGGTAATGAGTGGCAAAGGCGTTCTCCACCAACTTGAAGCCATAGGCCGAAAATATAAGCTCCAAAATTTTCGATACCTTTATAAAAGGAGAAAGGCCATAACCGGCCGGTAACTTCACATCTACTAGAGTCCCGGAAATCACCATCTTTTCAGTACGCGCATTTTTCTTCAAATCGTAATTACCATTCTCTGCCCTCTCTATCGGGTTTACAAACTCCGGATAAACGACATCACCCGAAGATTCATTTTTTACCTGTATTGGGAAAACATAATAATCGGCTGATTCCTTATACCTCATGACGTTACTTAAATGAGTCATTAAGACGGTAATACCTCCATCAGGTTTATATACTGGCAGATTAGGTAATTTCTTCAATGAAACGTTACTCCATGCTTCATACATTAAACTTTCATCAAAACCGAAGTTAGCGACAATACCGCTTTCCCTACTGGCAGATGTTATATTCTGTTTCCCGGTTCTCCGGTAAATTCCGTCGGCAATAATGGCCATTACATCTTTTCCCGGTGCATTGACTATATCTTCCCTATGTATATAATCAGCCAGATAAAGATTCCGTTTTGTCGCTGGCAATGTAGATGCCAGCGACTGACTGCCTTTGTCCGTGTAAATAGGAGAAGTGATTTCGACTTCCATTTGAAAGTCACTAGGGACATCGTATATTCCCTTCTGTGTCTTAATCGTTAATGCCATTAGTGATCCCCCCTTGTAAATGGTTTCTCTGACTTATATTTTATTTCCTCTGCTTCGTTGATATCGGATAAGAGCACATAATTTCTAGCCGGTTTACCCAAATTCTCCGAAGCTTTTTCAAGTCGTTCAGCCGCTTTTATCAGTTCCGGGCAATTGACTTGATTTGCCGGCTGATCTTGAGCATTCCCGCCTTCTGAATATCCCGGTAATGGATTAGCAGGCGTCCGCTGCCTCCTGATACTTTCTATCACCTTCACCATATTAAATACCCGTTTATTTTTCATCTCCGGTACTGGTACAACATATTCGCCACGGTGAACCGCACCAGCGACTTCATAACGGCCACCATCGCCAGTGTATCCGCCTTCATCATAACCGGATCCATTAACTACCCGCTCTGCGCTATTACCGGAAGATGAACTGCCAGTATTGCTTAATGTCATACTTTTAACTTTTTGGCGTTCAGCATTAGCAGCAGCAAGTTGAACAGCACCGATAGCACCCATTAGCCCAGCAGCAATAGGTCCGGCAATTGGGCCTAACTGTCCTAGAGCCATCACTATAGCCAGAGCAGTATTAGCAATGATTTCAGAAGCTTTGATTGCAAATTGTATATCTGCATACTTCTTCTCAATATCCAGTTTCTTTTGTGCCTTCTCTTGCTCTAGCCGTTCGATTTCCTCTGAATTACCTTCCGCGGCTGCTATCTCCGCATTATATTTAGCTTCAACATTATCTTTCTCTATTTGCTCAAAAGTGCTAAAAGCAGAACTAAGTCCAGATGTTACAGCATTAACCAAAGCTCCCATATTCTCAAGAATATCTCCTTTAAATTTCTCCCAAAATTCAGGATCAGAGAAATTTTTGAAAATATCCTTCAACTTGCTTATGGCATTAAAAATATCAGCTACATCTTCTGATAGTTCATTACCTATAATCCCCTTAAGTTCACCTTTGGACTTTTTAGCTAAATCAGCCTTAGCCTTATAATACCTTTTTAATAAGACTTCCTTGGCATTTAAATAAGCCTGTTCAACTTCTGTTTCATCTTTACCATTCTCTTTTGCGTAATCTAATGACGTTTCATAGAGTCCTTTAAGCAAAGCCAATTGAGCATCATATTCAGCTTTCAATCTGTCTTCCGGGTTATCTGAGGATTCCTGCAACATATTCCTCATCGTTTGCAGGTTATCATAATAACTTTTTTCAGCTTTTAATCTGGTATCAAATGTCTTTTGCTCTGCATCCGCCACTCTTTTGTCAGCTTCACCAACGGCTTTAACTTTGAGTTCTTCATTGGTGAGTACTAAATCATTAGATTGCTGATAGTATTTTTCTTCAATGCCAAGTAACGTTTCTGCATTGGTTAAAGCCAATGTTGCCGTATAAATGTCAAATTGAGAT
>DXOJ01000124.1:15430-19577 GCA_019412865.1 Bacteroides sp.
GGTTATAGTCTTATTACTTAACATTAGACGATAGGCATTCATTGAGGAATTATAGCTTCTCTGTTGTTTCTGCAAGTCTTCCTTACGAAGGTCTTCTAACGATTGAATCTGTTTTTTTTCTGCTTCAAAAAGCTCTTTTCTTTCCTTTTCCCTTTGTTTATTATTCGCATTATCTGCATCAGAAGCAGCTTTTACAGTACCTAGTTCTCTAAGTTTTCTAAGTTCTGTATCAATCCGTTCAAGTTCTTGATTTTTCAATCGTATATTTTCTTTTGTATCCTCTTTCCAAGTATCTTGCACTGTTTGACGATCCTTCTCCAGTTGTTTTATCTTCGAAGTAGCTTCTATTTGCACTTTTAGTTCTTCTTTGGAAGAAGTGGTAGCAACTTTTATTGACTTAATATAAGGTTCATACTTCTGATTAATTTCACTAACGCCTTCTGATAAAGCTTTTTGGTCTTTGCGTAGTGAAAAAAAAGCATCCCTAAAAGAAGTCATATCATCATTACTTAACGTAGAATGAAAATATTTTCCGAAATTATCCCAAAAGGTTTGTAGGTCTTTAGATGAGTCATTCAAAAAAGCTTTTAGAGACGGCTGTAGCTTCGAAAAAACGTCTTTCCCCATCTGCGAATAAGCTTCTGTCATAAGATAGTCTACAATATCCAATTGCCGAGATATATTATTCCCTACAAAATCCTTCATCGTACTAGCTTTCATTTCCGTAGCAATACGATTTGTCAAAGCAGTATTTGCTTCATTTTGTGCACGGGTAATTTCTTGTAATTTGGCTGTTTCCAAATCATAGTTTCCTATTAAATCACCATACTTGCCATTCAATTCTTTCACCAATCGGGTACGTTCCGATGTTCCTGGATTTGTTTTTTTCAGTTCTTTAAAAATTTCATTTAGAGAAACACGTTCTACTTCAAGCTTCTTATTAAACTCGGATATTGACTTATCAGCCGCAGAGGTCTTATTCCCAAATAAGAATATAGCCGTAGCAGCCGTAGTAATCAAAGTGGTAATAAGTCCTATTGGTGAAGCTTTCAATACAAGATTAAACATTTCTGTAGCAGCCGTAGCAATACTACAACGACCTTTATATAAGTCTAAAGCTATCAGCTTTGCCAACAAAGCCTTGCGGGAAAAAGCCAATTGTATAGCGTGCAGTTTCTCAATCGCTATATTAGCCGCAGTACCTGCTATAGCCTTTGTATTCCAAGCTACAACTAATTTTGTAGTAGCCCAATAAGTGCTCAAAGCAGTTATCACCGGAAACAATATCGCCCGGTATTGAGTAAACTTATCAATACACCAACCAATCCCGTTGATTAGTCCGGTAAAAGCATCAATAACAAGTTTCATAACTCCTCTGGATTCATAGAATTTCAAGATAAGCCCTTCTATCGCACTCTCCATTATCTTAATGCTTCCCTGAACTGTATTCATCTTTTCGTCGCTCATGGCTTTCAGTTCATCACCGACATCTGTTACAGCATCCCGTAAAGGGATAAGTTTATCTGCACCAGTAAGAAATGCATTAAACGCAGCTACACTTCGTTTATCCGTTAGCTCTAGCGTTTTCGCCAAATCAATTCCTTCTTCATCCAGTTCTTTTAATGCAGGTGCCAATTGGTCTAGTGACGTTATCGGACGTCCTAAAGCAACCGCCAATTTTCCCGATGAATCAGCAAGGTTTAACAGAATGTTTCTGGTAGCCGTAGCGGCCGAAGAAGCGTCAAATCCAGCATTTGCCAATGTCCCTAACAGCGACATCGTATCCTCAATCGTAAAGCCAAAAGCTTGTGCAACCGGAGCTACCGTAGATAATGCCGTCTGTAAGTAGCCAAAATCCATAGCACTACGCGTTGTTGCAATTGCCATAGCGGAAACAACACGTTCAGTATCTGTTGTTTCCAATCCAAAAGCCCTGATAGCGGCTCCGGCTAATTTAGCAGCTTCCGGCAGTTCGGCGCCGGTGGCACCGGCAAACCTTAAGACGTATTGAGTGGCTTCCAAAATTTCCTGCTTGTTAAATCCAAGTTTAGCCAGTTCCGTTTGCAGATTGGTCACCTCTGACGCTGTATATTTGGTTGCCGCCCCCAATCGCTTGGCATCTTCTGTCAAATCAGTGATTTTATTCCTAGTAGTTCCTAGAATAGCTGCCAAATTAGCATTAGCAAATTCAAAATCTTTAATCGTATTTTGGAACTGGCGTATAGCTCCAAGAAAGGTTTGCCCGATCATCTGCCCGAATCCGACAAAAATACCTGCAATCGTCGATTTTAGTTTGCTGAAAGAAGTAAAGGTTTGAAAGAGTCCTCCCGCACTTGCCCGGTTCCTATCCATCTGTGCCGTTACTGCTCTCAGTTCTTTTTCCAAAGCGGCATATTTTTCCGGTTCCAAAGATTTAACCGTATTGCTTAACTCACGCGATAGCTCTTTAGCCTTTTTACTCAACTGACTGGCGGACATGGTTGTCTTATCCAGTCTTTTTTCACATTCGGAAATTTTGGTGTTATTCTCACGAATCGTCTTTGAGTTTTCCTGTATCTGTTTATTCAGATTCTTCCATTCCTGCCCACCGGCCTTACCTTGCATAACAAGATCAGCCATTTCCTTACGAAGTCCCTTGTTATCATCCTTTAGTTTCTTGGTTGATTCATGGAGACTATGAATTTCTTTCTGTAAATCATTGGCGTTAAGAGATAACACCCATGTAATATAATCCGGTTGTAACTTTGCCATATCGTCTTAAAATAGTGATAGGCAAAACTACAACCGGATAATAAGGTAGTAAAGGACACGAAATCTATATCCTAGGATGCTTTTTCATATTGATCCAAACTGGTATTCCGATAAAAGGTGTCATGATACAACACATTCCGATAAAGACAAACCATTCTTCGAAGTTCTTAGGCGGATATATGAATACATAGGCAATAAGAACCAATGAATAGATAGCACCGATAATATAGAAGAATCCAGCATCCATAACATTTTTCATTTAAAACAAATATAGTGAAATTATTTCAATTATTCGCTGTCCGGCAGTAGATTCATTAAAGATTCCTTCATACTTCGAAGGCTGTATATAAGCTTTAGCATACAGTCTCCATTCATATCGCCAGCATATCCCAACATTTCGGAAGCCTTAAAAAGATAATCAATCGTCGTTTCCAATGTTTGGCAGTCTATTTTAGCTCCATCGGCTTGATAATCTTTCAGGGTATCTAATACTTTTTGGTCTATTACTACGGAATTAATGTTAATCGTTTCCATTTGTTCCTCCTTTCTTTGCTTTAATTATACAATAAATGAAAGCGATAACACATGGCAGACAAATAAATGTCAAGCAGAGACATGCGATAGAGGAAACATAGTATGCATCAGAAGAAGTTTTGACTTCGCAGTCTGAAAGATTACGGAAATAACGCTCCATAAGCGTATTAGTGTCCGACTGAGTACGGAACGAAGGCACGTAGTTAGTGCCAGTGATTTGTTTTTTCATATTACCATTGTTTTGACGTTTTAGTAGAATACAGTCCTACTAGCTGAAGTACAAGAACGGCTGCACTTTCCCGAGTTCGTCAAAACAATGGTAGTATCCTACTCCGAAGAGCAAAAAATCTACTAGGGAAAGGCAGCCGCCTATATTTTCAAATTTGGGCATAAAAAAAGCCCTAACAAATGTTGAGCATTAACCGCGCTCGACGTAGCAGGAATCCACCGCCATTGTTTTGACATCACAAATATACGAATAATATCTGTAATGGCAACTCTTTTTAAGCATTATTTTTTTATAGCCATTCCAGTAATAACATAACCAATAATAGGCCTGTTTTTAATCAAATCTCCGTCAACAGTTAGATATTCGATATTAAATCTTAGAAGCCCATTAGCACCTTTCTCCCTCGCTGAATCATAAATCAATTGGTAGGCATCTTCAAGCGTAGCTCGTTTAAAACTACCTTTTCTCTGATAAAGAGGCTTATAAGAATCTCGTTCTTCATTGTCGGACTTAACCGCCTTTCCTGAACGAACAATTACAGAAATGCTTCCAAGACTCTCATAGGGAAAACTTACTGTATTTGTTTCAGTAATAAAAAAATTCTTTTCCTTGAAAAAAGAATAATCCAAATAA
>DXOJ01000125.1 GCA_019412865.1 Bacteroides sp.
TGAGCTATTTCCGCATTTTTTCGTTTGCGGTTGCAAAGGTAGGGATTTTCCGTAAACCTGCAAACATTCTGCCTACTTTTTTCACAGAAATCTGTTCACTTTGCACCTACCGCAAAACAATCATTTTGATTATCAACTCATTCGGTCACGATAATCTTCATAAGAAAATTGCTTGTATATTTCAGCTTTCCCCTCTTTTGTCCAGATGGCAATGGCAGGATGATGAATTCCGTTAAACATATTTGTCTTGACCATCGTATAATGAATCATATCTTCGAACACGATACGCTCTCCGATTTGCAACTCGTGATCGAAGCTCCACAGTCCCATATAATCACCGCTCAAACAGGAATTTCCTCCGAGACGATAAATATATTTTCCTTCATTTCCCATCTCTGCACCACGCACGGCAGGTTGATATGGCATTTCCAGACAATCCGGCATGTGGCAAGTGAAACTAACATTCAAAATAGCCGTCTTGATACCACGACTTTCCACAATATCCACCACTTCGGAAGTCAGCACTCCCGTCTGCCAGGTAAAGGCCGAACCGGGTTCCAGGATAATGCGCAAATGAGGATAGCGTACTTTTAATCCTTGCAACAGTCTTATCAAATGTTCGGTATCATAGTCCTTACGGGTCATCAGGTGTCCACCACCCAGATTCAACCATTTAATCTGTGGAAACCAATGGGCAAATTTAGCTTCAAGATGTTCCAATGTACGTTCCAGCTCATAAGAAGAAGATTCACAGTGACAATGACAATGAAAGCCTTCAATACCTTGCGGTAATGCTTCGGGCAGCAAATCGGCTGTTATCCCAAAACGTGTACCGGGTGCACATGGATTATAAAGTTCGGTTTCCACTTCCGAATATTCAGGATTTACGCGGATACCACAAGAGATGCCACTTCCTTCTGCAACCACCATCGGATAGAAGCGTTCAAACTGCTGCATTGAGTTGAATGTGATATGACTGCTGCAACGCATGATTTCCGAGAAATCCTGTTCCGTATAAGCAGGAGAATATGTATGCGCCTTGCTGCCGAACTCTTCCAATGCCAAACGGGCTTCATACACCGAACTTGCCGTAGAATGATCTATATATTCACGGAATATGGGGAAAGAGCGCCACATGGCAAATGACTTAAAAGCAAGAATGATCTCCACTCCCGCCCTGTCGGCCACGCTTTTTATCAAACACAGGTTCTTTCTTAAAAGCTCTTCTTCCATGATGTAACAAGGAGAAGGGAACTGATTAAAATCTATCATATATAAATTATTATCTAAAATAACGCCTTACGAACGTGCCTGCAAAAATACAAATTCAAAAGCAAAGAGGGATTGTTTTATTTTTAATTAAGATATTGGTTTTCGCGAACTTTTTCTTATTTTTACACCTTTATAATCTATAAGTAGTTATATCATCCTAAATACCTGATTGAATATGAATAAAGATTTAAGAAAAGTAGTGATCCTGCTGGCACATCCAAACATGAAAGGATCTCAAGCAAACAAAGCATTAATTGATGCCGTTAGTGACATTGAAGGAGTAGCCGTATTCAACCTTTACGAATTATCGCCTGACATCGCTTTCAATGTAGACGAATGGAGTAAAATCATCTCTGATGCCTCTGC
>DXOJ01000126.1 GCA_019412865.1 Bacteroides sp.
CATTTTCATTTGCTTTAAACATATAATATAGTTAGTGTGCTTAATTAAAACAACAACGAAGGCGAAACTGTGAAGTTTTCAATTCTCTCAAATTTTTATAATGAAACTAACTAAATAAATGGGCTACCGCGTGATGCAGTAGCCCTTTTATGCTTTTAGACTGTATTTGTTCAAATTGTCTTTATTTGATCTGCCGTATGTTTTTCCGTGGAGCATCCACTTCTTGTGGATTGCCTTTATAAGCAATATCGCCACTTCCTTTCACGCGGGCAACCAGTTTTTGACTTGCATAACAACTGATGTTTCCGGATCCACTGATACTTGCATCCGTATTCTCTGCTTCTAAATCTGCGGCCTGAATGTTTCCCGATCCGGCAATAGCATATTTTGCTTGAATGGCTTTACCTTTAAGATTAATATTACCCGAACCTGAAATTCCTGCCTGACATTCCTGGCTCTCTATTTGTTGCAGTCTAACATCTCCCGATCCGTTAATTGAAACAGCCATTCTTCGGCAATTAAGCCCTTCTCCCTGAATGTTCCCCGAACCATTTATATGGAACTCGATATCTTTAGAGGTTTGTATTCCATTGATTAATTTTATATTTCCCGATCCGTTGATTGACAGCTTATTCAGTTCCGGAGCAAAAACTTTTATTTCCAGTTTTCCTTTCCATATACTGACATTCTTCTTGAATTTTATCATTAATGTATTACCGTCTACATACGTTTCTACAAGTGGTATAATGTTGTCGGAACCATGTATCTCCACGTGACTGCGTGTGTCTTGGTGATAACTGATATTGGCACTTCCCAATAGTTTGATTTCATTGAAATGATCGGCTTTTACTTCTTGGGAGATGTAGTTTTTGCTGCCTACTACGTGTTTTCCCTGCAAGCAAGAGCCGGCAGTAAGTACTAGAGACAATCCGGTGACTAATACGAGCAATAAACTTGTTTTCATAATTATGTTTTTCTATGATTGATATGACAGTTAGACGGAAGAAACTGATATAAAGTTGCATCTTCCGCGAAGTTTTTCATTGGAATCTTCTTTTTTATTACTTTTGTGGCTGTTGATAGGAGGATTATAATGGATAAGATCGTAGAAGATGACGAATTAGGACGTCTGATAGTGCGTGTCAATTCACGTGCGAGGAGTCTTGTGTTTCGTACAAAGAGTGATGCTGTTTATGTTTCAGTTCCTCCCGGCACTACATTGAAAGAAGTGAAGCAGGCAATCGAGAATCTGCGTGGTAAACTTCTGGCCTCCCGTCAAAAATTAGCCCGGCCATTGATTGATTTGGACTATAAAATTGATGCGGAACACTTTAAGTTGTCCTTGGTGTCCGGTGAAAAGGATCAGTTTCTGGCTAATTCCCGGTTGGGGGTTATGGAAATTGTTTGTCCGCCTCATGCGGATTTTACGGACGAGAAACTGCAAAGCTGGTTGCATAAGGTGATTGAAGAATCGTTGAGGCGGAATGCGAAAAGTATCCTTCCTTCACGTTTGGCTTCCTTGTCCAAGCAATGCGGACTTCCTTATTCGAGTGTGAAAATAAACTCCAGTCAGGGCAGATGGGGCAGTTGCTCGGCTCGAAAGGATATTAATTTGTCCTATTACCTGGTTCTGTTACCTTCTCATTTGATAGACTACGTGTTGCTGCACGAATTATGTCATACTCGCGAGATGAATCATAGCGAACGATTTTGGGTATTGCTCAATCAATTTACAGAAGGAAAAGCATTGGCTTTGCGGGGGGAATTGAGAAAGTATCGTACGGAGATTTAGAATACTTTATTGCCAGGATAGTGCTATCGTGTTGGCACACTTGTGTCAACACGCTGGCACAGTCGTGACAATGCGATGGCATGGTTGTGCCAATATGGTGGCACAGACTTAGTTAATACCTTTATTACTTGGCTAATTGTTTAATCCCGTCTGATTCTTTTTCGAACTGATAAGTTCCTCCTTTTTCACTAAGATCAAACGTAGACACTAATTCTGTGTTATTATCTACAATCAACAAGGCGCTCTGTTCGGCAAAACGTCCTATTTCTACAGTGTAAGGTTCTTCCGACATGGTTTTGTTGGAGATCAGACTGTCGTTGACAAATAAAGAGATAGAATCTCCGGCAAAACCTTTTACCAGACTGATCGTATAGCTTTCGATGAAATGACGTTCTTCCTGCTTTTCCCGTTGTAGCCGCATGCTCATATAGACAAAAATAACCACGACAAAAATGACGGCAAAAGCAAGAATTCCGTTACCTACCATAAACTGTTTATTTGTGTTGAGACGATGTGCCATAGTCGTTATTTTTTGAATTACGGCGTAAAGATACGAATATAGCACTGTTAATTCATACTTTTTTTCTTTAATGTTTTGTAGTCGAACAGATTATTTATATCTTTGCAACCGAAAACGGATGAAAGGTGGAGGGGCAATTAAGCTCCTTTTTTTGTTCTTATATAGCTAATAAATGATAGAAAAGAAAACTGTTTGTCAGATTGTAGAAGAGTGGCTGGAAGGAAAAGACTACTTTTTAGTAGAGGTAACCGTGAGCCCGGATGACAAGATTGTGGTTGAAATAGACCATGCAGAAGGTGTTTGGATTGAAGATTGCGTGGAGCTTAGCCGCTTCATAGAGTCGAAACTGAACCGCGAAGAGGAAGATTATGAACTGGAAGTAGGGTCGGCTGGGATCGGACAACCCTTTAAAGTTCTGCAACAGTATTATATC
>DXOJ01000127.1 GCA_019412865.1 Bacteroides sp.
ACTAATTTTGCAAAGAATAATCTACATTATACTTATGGATTCAAATAATCTTACACCTTTGAGGAAAGGGATGGTGGGGGTACAATTCTTGTTTGTAGCTTTCGGTGCTACGGTACTCGTGCCGTTATTGGTGGGGCTTGACCCTTCTACAGCTCTGTTTACAGCAGGTATTGGTACGCTTATCTTTCATGCGGTTACGCGTGGAAAGGTTCCTGTTTTTCTGGGGAGTAGTTTCGCGTTTATTGCGCCTATCATTAAAGCGACAGAACTTTATGGGTTGCCCGGCACCTTATCCGGCATGGTTGGAGTAGCATTAGTTTATTTTGTAATGAGTGCGCTTGTCAAATGGCAGGGAGTGAGGGTGATTGAACGGCTCTTTCCTCCCGTTGTCATAGGTCCTGTTATCATTCTGATAGGTTTGTCACTGGCGGGAACAGGAGTGAATATGGCAAAAGAGAACTGGGTACTGGCACTGCTTTCGTTGGTTACCGCAGTCGTTGTTTCAATGAAAGCCAAAGGGCTTTTGAAACTGATTCCTATCTTCTGTGGAATTGTAGTAGGGTATCTGGCTGCATGGCTTTTCTACGATTTGGATTTGTCCGGTGTCAGGGATGCTGCCTGGATTGGATTGCCGCAGTTTGTCTTTCCTAAGTTCTCATGGGAACCTGTGTTGTTTATGATTCCGGTAGCCATTGCTCCAGTGATAGAACATATTGGTGATATTTATGTAGTTAATACGGTCACCGGAAAAGATTTCGTGAAAGATCCGGGGTTGCACCGTACTTTATTGGGGGATGGTCTGGCGTGTTTCTGTGCTGGATTATTGGGTGGCCCTCCTGTGACAACTTATTCGGAAGTGACCGGAGCCATGTCCCTGACAAAAATAACTAATCCGCAAGTGATCCGAATAGCTGCCATTTCCGCTATCTTATTCTCCGTTATCGGTAAAATCAGTGCATTATTAAGATCCATTCCAAGTGCGGTACTGGGCGGCATCATGTTATTGCTTTTCGGAACGATTGCTTGCGCGGGAATTGGTAATCTTGTGAATAATTGCATTGATTTGAGTCGTACAAGAAATATAGTCATTGTGTCTTTGACACTGACTGTCGGTATTGGCGGCGCTGCTTTTAATTGGGGCGATTTTTCATTGTCCGGCATTGGACTGGCAGCTTTGGTGGGAGTGCTTCTCAATTTAATATTGCCTAGAGAAGATTGATATTCTATTTAAAAAGAAACTATTCAAAAAGATTCCATCAACTATGCGTGCGGGATAAACATAGAAATCCTGTTCAATATAGAAAAAGATAGTGACGGTATATGATAAAGATAGTGACGGTATTGTTGTCGTATACCGTCACTATCTTTATCATATACCGTCACTATTTTGCAGCCGGGAATCTCCAATTGAAATTTCCGGCTATTCCATTGTTGTTTAGGATAGGAACTTCACAATATCCTCATCTACTGTGCTGATGCCTCCGATTCCGAATTGTTCGATCAATACGTTCTTTACGTTCGGTGAAAGGAAAGCGGGGAGAGTAGGACCCAGATGAATATGTTTCACTCCTAAAGCCAGTAATGCCAATAAAACAATGACTGCCTTTTGTTCGTACCAGGCGATGTTGTATACGATAGGCAACTGATTTACATCATCCAGTCCGAAGATTTCTTTCAGTTTTAAAGCGATGACGGCCAGTGAGTAGCTATCGTTACATTGTCCTGCATCCAACACTCTCGGAATGCCGTTGATATCACCTAAAGCCAGTTTATTATATCTGTACTTGGCACAACCGGCAGTAAGAATCACGGTGTCACCAGGTAATTTTTGAGCAAATTCCGTATAGTATTCACGGCTTTTCATACGTCCGTCGCATCCTGCCATTACAAAGAATTTGCGGATAGCTCCGCTTTTCACGGCGTCCACCACTTTATCTGCCAGGGCTGTCACCTGTGCATGAGCGAATCCTCCGATAATCGTTCCGTTTTCAATGGCTATCGGTGGCTGACATTGTTTGGCGTGAGCAATCAGGGCAGAAAAATCTTTCGGTTTTCCGTCTTTGCGTTCGGGGATGTAATGTGCTCCTTCCAAACCACAGGCTCCTGTGATGTAAATACGATCCTTGTAGCTGGCATTTGCACGTGGCGGAACGATACAGTTACTTGTGAACAAGATAGGACCGTTGAAACTTTCAAATTCCTCTTTCTGCTTCCACCAGGCATTTCCGTAGTTTCCTGCCAGATGCTTGTACTTCTTTAGTTGAGGATAATAGTGTGCAGGCAACATTTCGCTGTGAGTATATACATCTACTCCTGTGCCCTCCGTTTGTTCCAATAGCTCTTCCAGGTCTTTCAAATCATGTCCGCTGATTAATATACCCGGATTATTGCGTACACCGAGACTCACTTGTGAGATTTCCGGATTTCCGTAGCTGCTGGTATTCGCTTTATCCAACTGTGCCATTGCCGATACTCCATGCTTTCCTGTTTCCAAAGTCAGCTGAACCAGTTCTTCCACTGTAATATCATTGCGGGTCAGTTCGGATAAGGCATGTTGCATGAAAGCAAATATTTCCGGTGACTCGTAGCCTAGGTTATGTGCATGCTCTACATAGGCAGCCATTCCTTTCAGACCATAGTGTACAAGTTCTTTCAGTGAGCGGACATCCTCGTTGGGAGTGCGAAGCACACCGACAGTTTTTGATTTTTCTTCAAACTCATCTTCGCTTCCATTCCAAAGACATTCGTCGGGAGCATTTTCAATCTTTACCTTGTTGGCAAGTTCTTTTTTCAGTTTCAGTCCTTCTTTGATTTTTTCAGTGATAGCCGCTTTATCAAAATTGGCGTTGGTGATGGTGATGAACAATGCATCATAGATAAATTTGTCTGCTTGTTCGGAAGGATGTCCATCTTTACGCAGATGTTCGTTGTAGACAGCAATTCCACGTACTACGAAGAGTAGTAAGTCTTGCAGGTTAGCCACTTCAGACGTTTTACCGCACACACCTTTCAAGGTACAACCGGTACCCATTGCGGTTTCTTGACATTGATAACAGAACATACTCATAACTTTTACGTTTTTAATTAGTCCAATAGTTTATTTCTTGAACGCAAAAGTAGAGGAAAGGTTTCAGGTGATTCTGTAACCAATGTTACAACAATGAATATTTTTTATATAGATACTCACTATTTGATTATTATCCGGTCAATATTCAATCCATGAATTTTTAAGTCGATTCCATTATTGGATAAGCCGGACCAGTTCTTCTTTCTGTAAGATAGTGATATGCTTACGATCGGCTATCAATAATCCGTCTTCCTGCATATGCGCCAATTCACGGGCGAGGGAAGGACGGGACACCCCGAAGTAATCACTCAATTCCTGTTGTGAACGGTCGAGGGTGAAATGTGCCTGTTGCTGCTGTTTATGTAGTCGGAGCAAGTACGAAGCAAGTTTCTGACGAATCGTCTTAAATGACATGAAGAAAAGCTTATCCGATAAGGTCCGTGCATAATTGGCAGAAAGATTCATATAGTTTTCCAAAAACTGCTCGTTTTTGCGGAATAAACTCAATACACTTGATTTAGGAAGTTCGATAACCTCTGTCGGTTCGTTGGCCGTCACTTCCACCGGATAACGGTTCTCCTCACCGAACAGGAACAGAGGGGCAATCGCTCTTGGAGCAGCGATGTCCTCCACTTTGATAAGACGCCCCGAATAATCGATCATCTCTCCACGCACACTTCCTTTGGTCAGGATGACGAGGCGATTGCACACAGCTCCTTGTTGAGCCAGGATTTCCCCTTTCTTATAAGAACGTGTATGG
>DXOJ01000128.1 GCA_019412865.1 Bacteroides sp.
AAATAGAATGAAAACAGGAGTAGGATAGTAAAAAATATAATGCGTCTGCCCTGTCACCTTATAAAGTGACGTTTGTCATTCTATAAGGTGACTATTATCCCGTTGTAAGGTGACAACTACTTGAGTGCATAAAAGATTCTAGTTTTCTGCATAGAAAATCTTAAATCTATGCACTGAATAATCTTAAATACAATAAAGATTATGGAGATATTACTTTATGGAAGTAGAATATCTTACTCCATTTTTATACGAATTTTACTTCGTTCCATAGCTGTTATCTTGCGATTAATGTCTTCTTGTACTGGTGAATTTCATTTTATATACTGCCATACGATAACAAGGTAAAGTACACTGCTGAAAATAGTTAAGTGAAAAACTATTTGATTTGTTGAAAAATACTATATTTGTACACAACTCTAAATATTCTATTTATGAAACACGACTGTCAACCAAATCCCATTGATACGGATTATATGGTATTGGTGCATGATATGGTACGATTATCAGAACAAATAGCTCGAAATGTACACAATATGGGCAGGACTTGTATGTTTTGCTATCAATAAGTTATAAGCATGAACCGTTTTATAAACTACTACAAGAAGATATTCTCACAAGAGTATATGGATCGCACCATTTCGGGAGGTATCAAGTCGCAGCTCACCCTGTTACTCGTTACTATTGCTACGGTGCTGGCTATCTTCTTTATCATCGTGATGTTCTTTTCTATCCAATTGTATGGACATGAGGAATGGGGCGAAAGGCTCTGGGTGGTGTACAACAACTTTGTGGATCCTGGTAACCAAATGAACGAGACAGCTTGGTCCAGCAGGCTATTGCTGGGAATTGTTAGCTTTTCGGGATCCATTTTATTGGGCGGTGTGCTCATCTCTACCATTTCCAACATTATAGAGCGGCGTGTGGATGTAGTAAACACGGGGCGAATGACTTACCGCAACATAACTCAACATTATGTATTGATAGGCTTCAATGAACTATCTATCAATATGATACGCGAACTATATAACGAATGTTCTTCGGCACGTATCTTACTGATGAGCGGTATAGAGGCGGCAACGGTACGTCATCGCATACAGTCTGCCTTGCCCATCGAAATAGAGCGGCAAGTGCTTGTTTACTTTGGCAACATAGAGTCGATCGAAGAACTTCAGCGGTTGAACATAGCGAGCGCGAGTGAAGTGTATGTACTGGGTGATGAAGAACGTTGCGGACGCGATGCTAAAAATATAGCGATTGTGCATTTGGTAAGTGCTCTGCGTGGCAAATGCCCCGATGGCAAGGTGATGCCTGTGTATGTGCAGTTTGACAGTATCCCTTCATATTCTAACATACAGAAAATGAATCTGCCGCCGGAGGTGTTTTGCATTGAGGGGAAACCTAATATCTTTTTCCGTCCCTTTAACCTCCACGAGAATTTGGCGCGGCAACTATGGAGTCTCTATGCTGCCGATAGTGAAAGGTATTATGATCCGCTAGACTATCGCCCCATAAGCATAACGCAACAACCTGATGGAAGCTGGAATGCTACTAGCCAAGACTATGTGCATCTGGTTATTGTGGGATTCAATCGGATGGGACGCTCGTTGCTGCTTGAAGCACTACGTATCTGCCATTATGCCAATTACGATGACCGTCTGCCGACAGATGAACGCATACGTACCCGCATCACTTTAGTAGATCGAGAGATGGAGTCACAGAAAGACTACTTCAAAGCTCAATTTCCTTATATAGAGAGTCAGATAGACGACATAGAGGTCGAATATTGCCATGACGACATTTGTAGTACTGCTATGCGCACCCGTTTACAACAATGGGCACAAAATAAACACTGTATGCTTACAGTGGCTATTTGTGTGCATGATCCCGATTTGAGTCTCTCATTAGGGCTCAACTTGCCGCATGAGGTTTATCAGCATCAGTGTCGTGTACTTATCCGTCAGGATTTCAATAACGATTTGTCGTCGATAGTGGACGATGAGCAAGGGCGTTATCGTTATGTCAAGGTGTTCGGCATGGTAGACAGGGGAATGAAGAAAAACATTTTGCAGGATAAACTGGCTTTGTATGTGAATTATCTCTACGATTGTTGTTATACGGA
Organism: Bacteroides sp.; assembly: GCA_019412865.1. Lineage (GTDB taxonomy): Bacteria > Bacteroidota > Bacteroidia > Bacteroidales > Bacteroidaceae > Bacteroides. The sequence continues at coordinate 2,120 of DXOJ01000128.1, forward strand.
TGAAAGCCTCAAGCAGAAAGAGGTGTTGAAGAAGATGTATGAATCTTATGGCAACCACTCTGCCGACTTCATTTTGATGAATCACCAGGCACAGTATCTGTGGAATAAATTGAGCGAGCCGTTACGTTGGGCTAATCGCTATCAACTGGATGCCTATAGTGTATTTTGTCGTACGCTAGGCTACGGTATTAAGCGGAGCGAACGTTCGCCGGCACGCATATCCGAATCTATGTTCAATGAGAATCTACCGTCTCAAGTTTTGTGTCTGTTGGTGCGCATGGAGAAATACCGATGGAATGCCGAGCGTACAGTGGCTGGCTGGAGACGTGCCGAGGTGAAAGATAAAGTTTTCTTGCAACACCCTCTCATTATGCCTTTCAACGAATTGCTGCAAAAGTACCCCGAAGAGGTGGAGAAGGATGCCGACGTTATTCTTAATCTGCCTTATGTACTGGCGTTGGGAGGATATGAACTTTATAAACTGGCCGATCAATAAGTCGACTTGACATTTGTATATAATAACAGTATTTAGAACAATGAGGAGCTAAAATAATACAGTGAATAATATGCTCCTCTTTTAATTTGGTAGTGACACTACCAACCGTAATCCGTAATCAATATCCCATCGTTGCGGGTTAACTCCGTAGCGGCTGGTGACTTTACAATATTTCTCGAAGGTATAATAACTACCTCCACGCAACACTTTATGCGTATCTTTTTCGCTTATAACCGGAGCGATGTTTCCGGTAAAAGGAACCTTTCTGTCATACCAGTCCATACACCATTCATATACGTTTCCACTCATGTCATAAAGTCCCAGTTCGTTGGGCTTCTTCGTTCCTGTTTCTTTGGATACGTAAGTATTGTAATATTTTTCTCTAAACCAGGCAACCTGTTCTGCATTATTGCTGCCGGCATAGATGAAATTCTTGGTTTTTAGTCCCCCACGTGCTGCATATTCCCATTCTGCTTCGAAGGGGAGACGGAAGGGTAGACCGCTTAATTGAGAAAGTTTTTTGGTAAATCGTTGAGCGTTAAACCAATTGACTTGGTCTACCGGATAGTTACGTCTGTGTTGGTTAGAAGGATTTTCTCCCATAATGACATACCATTCATCCTGACTAACTTCATATCGGTTGATGAAAAAAGAGGCTACATCCACGGGATAGTTGTTGTTGTCTCCGAGATTGGCTGTACCACCTTCCACATAAACCATATTCCATAGTATATAGCGTATAACCTCTTTTTGTTCTTTATTTATTGTCGGCGACCAGTGCAAGGCTTTTTCTAATTTGGAGGGGAGAGTGTCAATAATACTTGCTTCTCTTCGACATTTATCGTGGTATCGTTGCCACACTTGTTGTTCTTGCGCTCTGCTTGATAATGCGATTCCTTGTAATAGAAAGCAAATGATTATAGTTTGTTTGGTGTACTCTTTTATCATGATAATTGTATGTTTATTTATTGGACGAACTAAAGTAGCAATGACTGCAATAGTAACACTTAAATTTATTTAATATTTTTCGCTAAGAAATGATCTCTGTGATGGTAACCCTCATACGTTGAAAACCCAAAATTTCTTCCTGCATTGGATAAATGCCTTTTTTTCATTAAAATCCTCTTTCTTTTAGGCAATAATCGTGGCGCGTTTGTTATTTATAAATAAGAAGATCAATTATTTAAATAGAATGAACATGAAGAAAAAATTAGCAGGAGTTGCATTGGTGTTGGCTGCCGTCTCTTTGATGAGTATACAGCCTGTAGAAGCATGTACGCGTGCAGTGTATATAGGCCCTGACCAGATGGTGATAACAGGACGTACAATGGACTGGAAGGAAGATATCATGACGAATATCTATGTATTTCCGCGTGGCATCCAACGTATGGGACATAACAAGGAGAAAACTGTGAACTGGACTTCCAAATATGGAAGTGTGATTGCTACAGGATATGATATAGGTACTTGTGACGGAATGAACGAGAAAGGATTAGTGGCTAGCCTGCTTTTCTTGCCGGAATCCATTTACTCTCTTCCCGGCGATACCCGTCCGGCAATGGGCATCAGCATTTGGACACAGTATGTGCTTGATAACTTTGCCACGGTACGCGAAGCGGTGGATGAATTGAAAAAGGAGACTTTCCGCATTGATGCTCCCCGTATGCCGAATGGAGGACCGGAGTCTACCTTGCATCTGGCCATAACCGATGAAACAGGCAATACGGCTGTATTGGAATATCTGGATGGGAAATTAAGTATTCACGAAGGAAAAGAATACCGGGTGATGACAAATTCTCCTCGATATGAACAGCAGTTGGCCATTAATGATTACTGGAAAGAAATCGGTGGCTTGCAGATGTTACCGGGAACCAATCGGGCAAGCGACCGTTTTGTACGGGCTTCATTCTACATTCATGCTATTCCACAAATTGCGGATGCAAAGATTGCAGTTCCCAGCGTGTTGAGTGTGATGCGTAATGTTTCCGTGCCATTTGGTATTAATACACCGGAGAAGCCTTATATATCTTCTACCCGTTGGCGTTCCGTATCCGATCAGAAGAATAAGGTATATTATTTCGAATCTACCCTGACTCCGAATTTGTTTTGGCTGGATTTGAAGAAAATTGATTTTAGTCCGAAAGCCGGCATTAAGAAACTGTCTCTGACAAAGGGCGAAATTTATGCAGGTGATGCAGTGAAGGATTTGAAAGACAGCCAATCATTTACCTTCCTTTTCGAGACTCCGGTCATGTAATTTGTCAGTGTGATAGATATATAAAAGAGTGGTGGACAAATGCTTGTAATCAAGCTTGTCCACCACTCTTTTATATGTATCGTTTATAACTTGATTGTTATTTATCCGGTTTATCGTCTGGCATATTCCTGATGAAACTCTATGACCGCCTCTATCCCTTTCCGGAAGATATCCAATGAGCAGTTCTCGTTCGGAGAATGGATCGCATTCGATTCGAGTCCAAATCCCATCAATACGGTTTTGATTCCCAATACCTGTTCGAAAGTAGAGATGATGGGGATACTTCCGCCACGGCGTACCGCCAACGGCTTTTTCCCGAAAGCGATCTCGAAACCTTTCTCTGCTGCCTGATAGGCAGGAAGTGAAATCGGGCACACATATCCTTGTCCTCCGTGCATGGGAGTCACTTTCACCTGTACTGTATCAGGAGCGATACTAAGAATATAATCTGCGAACATTTGCGAAATCTTATGGTGATCCTGATGCGGTACTAACCGGCAAGATACTTTAGCATAAGCCTTTGAAGGCAGTACGGTTTTAGAACCTTCTCCTGTATATCCGCCCCAAATGCCACATACGTCAAAAGACGGACGGCAACTGTTACGTTCCAATGTGCTATATCCTTTTTCTCCGAAAAGCTCTTTTACACCGATTGCTTCTTTGTATTTCTTTTCGTCAAAAGGAATACGGGCTATCATTTCCCGTTCGGCTTGCGGCACTTCTTCCACGTCATCGTAGAATCCGGGAACAGTGATACGTCCGTCGGCATCCGTTACTTTGCTGATAATCTGGCAAAGCACGTTGATCGGATTGGCTACCGCACCCCCGAAATGTCCGGAATGCAAGTCACGATTCGGTCCCGTCACTTCTATTTCCCAATAAGCCAGCCCGCGCAGACCAGTAGTCAATGAGGGCAGTTCAGCTCCTAGCATACTCGTATCCGACACCAGAATAACGTCTGCTTTCAGCAATTCTTTATGTTCTTCGCAGAAAGCTTCCAGACTGGGTGAACCTATTTCTTCTTCACCCTCGAAGATGAACTTCACATTATTCTTCAGTAATCCGTTTTTGACGAGATATTCAAATGCTTTCACCTGAATGAACGATTGTCCTTTGTCATCATCCGCTCCACGTGCCCAGATATGTCCGTCACGTATTTCCGGTTCAAACGGTTCGCTTTTCCAGAGTTCCAATGGTTCGGCCGGCATCACATCGTAATGAGCGTAGATTAATACAGTCTTTGCATCCGGGTTCACGATCTTTTGAGCGAAAACAACCGGATTGCCCTGTGAGGGCATTACCAATGCTTCGTCCACACCTGCTTCCAATAACAGTTGTGCCCAGCGTTCCGCACAAGCCAGCATATCGTCGTGGTGCTCCGGCAGAGCACTGATACTGGGAATGCGAATAAGGCTGAACAAGTCATCCATTATCTTTGGTTCGTGTGCCGCTATGTATTTCTGAATCTCGTTCATTAGAGTTGCGTCGTTTTATCCAGTAAGTAATAATCGAGTATAGTCATGGCGGCCATTGCTTCTACGATAGGTACGGCACGAGGTAATACACAAGCGTCATGACGTCCGCGTGCTTTCAGAGTGGTGTCGACGCCATCAATGTTGACAGTTTCCTGTTCCATCAGCAGCGTGGCAATCGGTTTGAACACTACACGGAAATAAATATCCTGACCATTACTCAATCCCCCCTGAATACCTCCGGAGTGATTGGTATGCGTCTCGATCCGTCCGTTATTGTTATAGAAAACATCGTTCTGTTCGGAACCTTTCATTTTCAAACCCTTGAATCCTTCACCGTATTCGAATGCTTTGGCAGCGTTGATGCTTAACATGGCGTTACCCAGGGCAGCATGAAGTTTACCGAAAACAGGTTGTCCCAATCCGATGGGGCATCCCTTAATGACACAGGTCAGTGTACCTCCGATGGTATCGCCTTCACCTTTTACCTTATATATAAGGTCTGCCATTTCTTTTGCTTTTTCAGGGTCCGGACAACGTACATCGTTGGTTTCTATCAGGTCGAAATTATAGTCCGAGTAAGTACCCTCAAGCTTGATAGGACCTACCTGTGAGGTATAGGCAGTGATATTGACTCCCAGTTGGCGGAGTGCCAGCTTAGCCAATGCACCGGCTACAACGCGCGAAATCGTTTCGCGTGCAGAGGAACGTCCGCCGCCGCGATGGTCACGGATTCCATACTTCACCGTGTATGTGTAATCAGCGTGTGAAGGACGATATACATTTTTCAGATTGTTGTAGTCATTGGGGTGTTGGTTTTCATTCCAAACGATAAAACCGATAGGACACCCGGTTGATTTCCCCTCAAAAATACCTGAAAGAAACTCTACTTTATCAGCTTCTTTGCGTGGGGTGGTAAGGATTGATTGTCCCGGACGACGGCGATTTAGTTCTTGTTGTACAAATTCTTCGTCGATGGTAATTCCTGATGGGAATCCGTCAATCACTCCTCCAATTCCTTTTCCATGAGACTCACCGAAACTTGTGAGTCGAAAGATATTGCCAAATGAATTAAACATAGTTGTGGCTTTTTAAAAATTACTATATGCAAATATAACAAAGTTTTCGGTAAGAAAGTTGCGAACTCGAAATAACTTCGAAAAAGGAAGCATATTGAACCTTTTTTCTTCTTTTTAGTTTATAAAGGACGAATTTATTGTAATAACTAAACCAAAGACGTATGAAAAAGAATCTATTGTATTTATGGGCATTGGTATGTTCTCTTACTCTCTTTGCTGCTTGTAGCAGTGATGACGACGATAGTGATAACAAGAATAATGAGAATCCTCCCGAAGAGGAAGCTGTGATAACAGCTCCGGATGTAATCGGAACGTATTGGGGAAATCTGGATATATCCATGATACCGGATGGCTCCGATCAGGAAATTGTCATCGGCGACGGAATAGAGAAGTTTATCACGCTTTCGCAGGTCAGCAATACGGAAGTGAAGATTGAACTGAAGGATTTTGAATTGTTCATCAACCAGCAGATATTGAAATTTGGAGATATTGTCATTGATAAATGTGAAGTGAAAAAGGGGGAAGGTATGTCTACATTCACCGGACAGCAAGATCTTACATTTGAAGGAGATGCTGCCTCTTTGGGTACTTGTCCTGTAACAGTTACGGGAACTGTAGAAGGTGGAAATGCAGACATGACTATTAATGTGAAAGTGCCTGCATTGCAACAGACGGTGAAAGTAACCTACTCCGGAGTGAAGCAGGTGGCAGAGCCTAGCGGGACTTAAAAAGCATACCCGAAACCTATATTCAAGTAGATGGGGTACATGGCAAAAGTGACTGTATTAAAATTGTTTTTAAATATATCATTCAATCCCCAGGTAAGATCGGCATACACATTGAGGTGCTTGAAGGCTCGCCATCCGGCTCCTACCTGTAATCCCCACTGGAAATGTCTTAAATCGTCCGAGAAATCGTATGTTGCAATTTTGCCGTCGGTAAACTCTACTTTCGGACCGGTAGGATCATCTTCCCGCAAATATCCTTCATATACGTGTCCTGAAAATTCTCTTGAAAGCAGATAGGAGAAATAAGGCCCGGCTTTGATGTTCCACCGGTTGGTTAGTTTGTAGGTAGCCATTAGAGGTATTGTCAGTCCGGCGGTATGTACTTTGGTTTTTACTCCGCCTGTCCATACTCCACTGATTCTTTCACCTCCTTGCCCGAGAATCTCCATATTATAATTCTTCACAGTGGCTTCGGTAGTCATTGCTTTGTTTTCAAGCCGCAATCCGACTATAATTCCGAGCTTGTTCTGAACGGCAATCCATTTGGTCACTTCACCTCCTATACTGATAGCTAATGTCGGGTTATATCCGTCAATGGAACGGATTTCCACCGGAAGAGGAAGCGGGGCTGTGCCGCCAATGCTGAAACCTGCTTTTATCTCATATTCCAGTCCGTGAAGGGCGGAACGGATCAGTGTTTCATTTCGATCAACCTGTGCATAGCCGGGGAGGGCTATTCCTATACAGGTTAGTAAACTGAATATATACGGATAGATTTTCATCGTTCTTGTTGTTATAAAGTTATTTAATTCCGTTCGTTTGATAACGTGCGCATTTTGTATGAGTACATTACTTGAGCACACTATCAGCGTATTTCTGTGGAAAATCCTTCATCGGAATTCCGCTAATTTTCCGAGTGATAGATCAACTCGGCCTCGTCGATTAGTAATGTACTCCCGATTGCTCCGTTAAAATGATCCCCTTCCAAGCTTGAGGTGAACACGATGGCTATGTTATATTTCCCATTCCTTAGTTTCTCCTTATCTATGAATTTTCCGGGGAGAGTGATGAAAGGAAGTTTAAAGTAAGTCCATTCATTCGTTTCTTTGGCATTATCAATCCGTGCTGTTGAAATCAGGTTCGGACTGGTGAATGCATTTGTTCCATCAAGAGTGGGAACGGATTCGCTCGTTTCGTACATGATGGCATATATGTCACAGATGTCCCGTTTCCCGTTCACGGGCTTTCCGCCCTCTGTAAACTGATCTCCCGCTTTGTATTTATAATAACCTGCCAGATAAGTGGGCACATGCCGGAAAGGAAGGCCGAATTTGGTCGCTTTCAGCGGATTGCTCATTGCGTTGCTCACATCGAAAGAACCGATAAACAGATTTCCTGCCGCAATAGGCATTCCTGCTAACTGTCCGAAGAATCCGGTACTGCGTGTCACTAAAGAAAGGCATTTGCCGGCTTTTCCGTCCGTTATTTGGAAAGTGGGATAATCATCAGCTGTTTTAGCTACGCCGGTCATGGCATAGCCCGCATTTCCGCTGGCCCATTCCATAACGACTTTATCTCCTTCGCGTTCTACAAATATGTAGTACTTCTTTCCGCCAAGCGTATCTTCGAAATTATAGTTCGTGGCAAGTTCGGTGTCGATAACCGATACGATATACGTTTTCTTCCAAACACCATCGGCGGCTGTAACAGTATATTCTTGTGGAGTATTGAAATTTCGTTCCGTACCGCTAAGAGGATTAATTGTAGCTCCCGGAGTCAATGTAAATTCAGGTGTAAGTTCTGAAATATCAGTTCCCGGACCGACGAAGATAGTGATGGAATTATTGTTAATAATAGGACTGGTTGTCATGGCTACTCCCGGTAGTATGCAACTTAATATGTCTGCTTCTGCATTGAGAGCTTCTTCGCGGATACAAGAAGAGGAAACAATAGCCAGCAGCAAATAGAGAATCACGTGTTTTGCTTTCATTTTTCTATCAATTCATTCTGTTAAAGTTTGGTATATGGAAGGTTTTATAACAATATGAGATTTTATTTGTTCATTATAGAATGCTGGAAAAGAAAGAATTTCTTATTTTTGTGGAACTAAAACTTATAAGTCCATGACTGAATCAGAAAGAATGCAAATTATAGAGTTGATTAAGAAAGAAGTCATTCCGGCTATTGGATGTACGGAACCTATTGCAGTAGCGCTTTGTGTGGCTAAAGCTGCTGAAACGTTGGGAGTGAAACCGGAAAAGATAGACGTCTTGTTAAGTGCTAATATACTAAAGAATGCCATGGGAGTCGGAATCCCGGGAACGGGTATGGTAGGTCTTCCCATAGCTGTGGCTTTAGGTGCGTTGATTGGTAAATCAGACTATCAGTTGGAGGTGTTGAGGGACTGTACGCCGGAAGCAGTGGAGCAGGGGAAACTGTTCATTGCAGAAAAACGGATTTGTATTTCTCTGAAAGAAGATATTACGGAGAAGCTTTATATCGAAGTGATCTGTAAAGCGGGAGATAAAACAGCTAAAGCTATCATTGCCGGTGGACATACTACCTTTATATATATAGCCAAAGATGAACAGACATTGCTCGACAAGCAACATACAGTCAGTGAGGAAGAGGAAGATGCTTCGCTCGAATTAAACTTGCGTAAAGTCTATGACTTTGCACTGACTGCTCCGCTGGATGAGATTCGCTTCATTCTTGATACAGCCCGTTTGAATAAAGCTGCTGCCGAGCAAGCCTTTAAAGGTAACTACGGGCATTCTTTAGGTAAAATGCTTCGGGGAACTTACGAACATAAAGTGATGGGGGACAGCGTATTTTCTCATATTCTCTCTTATACATCAGCTGCTTGCGACGCCCGGATGGCGGGTGCAATGATTCCTGTCATGAGTAATTCCGGCAGTGGTAATCAGGGGATATCCGCTACACTCCCTGTCGTTGTCTTTGCCGAAGAGAACGGAAAGAGCGAAGAAGAACTTATCCGTGCTTTAATGTTAAGCCATCTCACTGTTATATATATCAAACAAAGTTTAGGACGTCTGTCAGCTTTGTGTGGCTGCGTGGTAGCTGCTACCGGATCCAGTTGTGGAATCACCTGGTTGATGGGAGGAAACTACAATCAGGTTGCCTTCGCCGTTCAAAACATGATTGCTAATCTGACAGGAATGATTTGTGACGGTGCAAAACCGAGTTGTGCATTGAAAGTAACTACCGGAGTTTCGACAGCCGTATTATCTGCAATGATGGCAATGGAAGACCGTTGTGTGACTTCCGTAGAGGGAATTATCGACGAAGATGTAGATCAAAGTATCCGCAACCTGACAAGAATCGGCTCGCAAGCCATGAACGAAACGGATAAAATGGTGCTTGACATCATGACGCATAAAGGATGCTGATTTCAAGTATTAAGTATCAGGTATTAAGTATTAGCTCAAATAACGGCATAAAAAAAGTATTAAGTATTAAAGCCCGGCTGTGTCCGCACGGAATTAATACTTAATACTTTATAATTTATAATTTAATACTTTATTTAGTGACAGTGTCCGCCTTCGCAACCGCAGTCGTCGCCACAGCCATCACCGCAGCTGTCGCATCCGCAACCACAGCCATCACCACCACTCATCATTTTCACAAGTTCCTGAATTTCTTCGTTGGTAGCAGGACGGCTTTCCAGTATTTCACCTTCAAAGATCAGGTCGGCACCAGCCAACGGATGGTTGAGGTCAACTACTACAATATCCGGTTTGATTTCTACTACGCTGGCATTTACGCGTTGACCGTCACCAGTCATCAAAGGTACGATGTTACCTTCTTTAATACGTTCGCTGTCAAATTTGCCATCTATTTCAAATATATTTTTGGGGAGGTCAATGACGTGTTGTTCGTCATATTGTCCGTAAGCCTTATCTGCCGGAATGGTAAAGTCAAATTTATCACCTTTAGAAAGAGCAGTTATTTGATTTTCGAAGTCTTCGAGTGTTATTCCTAATCCTGAAATGAATTGAAAGGGATGTTCTGCTTTTGCTTCTTCGAACAACTCTTTTTCACCATCTTCCATTGTATATAGTTTGTATGCAACGGTAATGTACTTGTTTTCTACTGTTTCCATCTGATATTTTTTGTTTCTGATTAATAATTCCCGGTAATCCGGGTCGACAAAGATACGAATTATTTGCTTGTCCTCCGGTATAGGGAGGGTAAATTTCAGATTATTAAGTGCTTTTGTCAGAAAAAGAAGGTGGAGTGTGCACTTAGATAATAGTTGTAAATTCAACCTTTAAGTGATAAAATAGAGAAATAATACCTCTCTTTTCTTACAATTATTCGCTTTTAAGTGATTTTTTTCTTCGATTTGTTTGGAGATAATAAAAAAGCCCTTACCTTTGCA
>DXOJ01000129.1 GCA_019412865.1 Bacteroides sp.
TTCTGCCAGTTTCACCATATAGTCCAGTCCGCCGGCTGCTTGCATACAGGAGGCGGCCGAAATCACTGCGGCAATCATTAACATAACGTCGATAGGAGGTGAGGTGGGTTGTAAACCAAAAACGAACGTAAGTATAGCCAACCCAACTCCTCCCATCACGCCGAGACCGATACCTCCCAGGCGTGCGCCAATAATAATAGCTGTCAGAACAAATGCTAATTGTAATATCATAGAATGCTGTTTTAAGTTCCAAACAAAGATAAGTGATTTCTTTCTTTGTATTTTCTTTTTCTTGTATAAACAACAAAAAAGTTATTGAATAGTTTTTGCATATTTATTAAAACAATAACTAAACTCATTGGTTATTATAAGAACTAACGAAACTGTTATTATTATAAAACAACCGATATGGAACAAAATTTATCAAAAAAAACTCGTACGGAGAGTGACCTGATAGGTAGTCGTGAAGTGCCGGAAAGTGCACTGTACGGAGTACAGACACTCCGCGGTATCGAAAACTTTCGCATCAGCAAGTTTCATTTAAATGAGTACCCATTGTTTATTCAGGCATTGGCTATCACAAAGATGGGAGCTACCGTCGCCAATCGCGAACTGGACTTATTAACCGAAGAACAAACGGATGCTATCTTGAGAGCTTGTAAAGAAATACTTGAAGGAAAGCATCATGAACAGTTCCCCGTAGATATGATTCAGGGGGGAGCCGGTACTACCACGAACATGAATGCCAATGAAGTGATTGCCAACCGGGCCTTGGAACTGATGGGACATCAGCGTGGAGAGTATCAATACTGTTCGCCTAACGATCATGTCAACCGTTCACAATCTACCAACGATGCTTATCCTACAGCCATTCACATTGGACTGTATTATACTCATTTGAAATTGGTTAAGCATTTGGAGGTTCTGATCGAGTCTTTCCGGAAGAAAGCGAATGAGTTTGCACATGTCATCAAAATGGGGCGTACCCAATTGGAAGATGCCGTACCGATGACTCTTGGGCAAACCTTTAATGGCTTTGCAAGTATTTTGTCACATGAAATAAAGAACCTTGATTTTGCTGCACAGGATTTTCTGGCAGTCAATATGGGAGCAACAGCCATTGGAACAGGAATCACTGCCGAACCGGAATATGCGGAGAAGTGCATTGCCGCTTTGCGCAAGATTACGGGATTGGATATCAAACTAGCAGACGATTTGGTGGGAGCTACTTCGGACACTTCCTGCATGGTAGGTTATTCGGGAGTGATGAGGTGTATTGCTGTTAAAATGAATAAGATATGTAACGACTTGCGGTTGCTGGCTTCCGGTCCGCGTTGTGGATTGGGAGAAATCAATCTGCCGGCAATGCAGCCGGGCTCATCCATCATGCCCGGAAAAGTGAATCCGGTGATTCCTGAAGTGATGAACCAGGTGGCCTACAAGGTAATAGGAAATGACCTTTGTGTGGCCATGAGCGGTGAAGCAGCTCAAATGGAACTGAATGCAATGGAGCCGGTGATGGCACAATGCTGTTTCGAGTCCGCCGATTTACTGATGAATGGTTTCGACACTTTGCGCACCTTATGCATCGACGGCATTACGGCTAATGAAGAAAAATGCCGGAGAGATGTGCATAACAGCATTGGAGTAGTGACAGCCCTGAATCCGGTGATCGGATATAAGAACTCTACCAAAATAGCCAAAGAAGCATTGGAAACCGGGAAGGGAGTTTATGAACTTGTTTTGGAACATAACATTCTTTCCAAAGAAGACTTGGATACTATCTTAAAACCTGAAAATATGATAAAACCGGTGAAGTTGGACATTCACCCGAATCGTTGATTGATATATAGTAAGTGGAGATTGGTTTAAGATGAGAAATCGCCGGGCAGATCATTGATCTGTTCCGGCGATTTTTGATGATGTACTGCTTTTATTCGATATGGAAATAATTGCTAATCTTTTAGAATATCATATTGTCTCGTCCGGATTTAGGTTGACTGTTTTGACTTCTTAATCTTATAATAAGTAACCTGAGTTTTGGTTAACGGCAGTTTCAATTTGTTTCATACGCTTGAAACTCTTTATTTATAGGTTTGAAACACTTTGTTTCGTACGGTGAAACTATTGGTTTCACACCGAGAAACTTTTAGTTTCACTATATGAAACTAAAATTCGTACTATTGGACTGGAACTTTCGTATGGAGAAACCTGTTGCATGGTGAGGGTAAAAAGTTACCCTCACCATGCCCTTACCTTTACTCCCACACCTGTAATGCCGATGAATAAAGGGATTGAACCAATGGGTGAGAGTGTGAGAGTAAAAACTGCTATAACTTTTATTTGTGAGAGATATTTCAGTAATCAAGAATGAGAAGTAGAGTCGTCTTTTGTCAGATTCATTTTAATACATAACTTCCAGTATTTATTTCCATATTTCGACTGCGTTTCAAAAAAAACATATATCTTTGCCGTACGCTTTCAGCCCATCAGCGTGATGGAACAGGCAGGAAGCGGTTTTTATTTCCTATATGGAGTAAAAGCGTATTATCTCTCGATTTCAGAAATAGCTAATTCAAACAGAGGGAGATGATACGGTAGATACTCCACGTGAACGGATGTATATCAACATATTCGTAAGAGATGTGTTATATATAAACGATTGACGTGGGTGTCTGCTGTCATCATTGTTCTCTGGAGGGTGTAGCTAGCCTTGAAATCGGATAATGGTACAGCAGCATCTACGTCTTTCTTGTATTCGGCCAGTAATAAATTGCCCCAATTTTAACCTAGCCAATCGGCAGACTGCAAAAAAGCGTGGATGCCCGTTGTACTAATATACATGAATAAAATATTATTCATCCCTTATTTGTATCACACATGAAAAACAAACGCTATGGCACAATGGATTAGTATAGAAGAGGCAGCCGCAAAGTACGGATTCGAGACAGAATATATCTGGGTCTTGATAGAGATGCGAGAAATCACTGTGGACTACGAAAGGCCGGGCATCGACATCATCAGTGATGACAGTGTTCAGGAGTTTATGAGTCGAAATGAAAGAGGGGCTACTTTGATGTATATCGAAAAACTGGAACGATATTGCATAGATAAATCAAAACTTTGTTCAATATACCTATCACTTTTAGGCAAACAGGACAAAGAAATCACAAGATATAAAGCAGCCGGAATCCTCTATGATACCTTACAAATCAAATGGCTGAAACAATGCGACCGATTGCGGAAGTTGGAAAAAGAACTCGTCTTGGGGCAGACTACTTGCTGTACCTGTTGGCTGAAAAGAATCTGTATGAAAATCAGGAAGTAAAATCGGATTATCTTTTTTCTACTCGTAGTATGTTACTGAATAACCGGGACCAGGAACATCAACAACCGGTGAAACTACTGTATGGATCATTGCAATTATACAAAAAATAGCAGGTACTATTATTTTTTTTGTAACTTCATAAAATATTTCTTCATCTCGATTGTCTATAAGAGTAGAGGGCTCTTTTAACTAATAAGAATGATGAATTAAAAAAATGAAGTATAATGGCAACAAAAAGTTTTAATAGAAGATTTCATGGAAGATGTGGCGGTAAGTTTTCTTTTTTCAGAAATCCATTTGTGTTTGTAATTCTTTGGCTAGTTGTAGCTGCGGGAATAGGAGCAATAGTCATGTTATTGTGGAATTGGCTGATGCCCGTGATTTTTGGTCTGCCTGCACTTAGTCTGTGGCAGGCATTGGGCTTGCTCGTCCTGATGCGTATTCTTTTCGGAAGTTTCGGTTTTGGCCGTAGAGGAGGGAGGCCCGGAGGAGGGATACCTGGAATGCCCGGAAGAGGAATGAATCCGGTTCGTGAGAAATGGATGAAGATGACTCCGGAACAACGCAAGGAGTTTATTAATAAAAGGAAGAAAATGGGATTCGGTCCCTGGGGTAGAGACGACTTCTTTAACAGGGGTGACTTCGGGATGGATAAAGACTTCGAGATGGATGAAAATGTAGACTCTTCGAAAAAAGATGAATAAGCAAAAAGGGCACGAAGGCGATGTGGAGCGGCTGATCGAAGAACATCAGCCGCAACTGAAAGCCTTTATCCACCGGAGGGTTTCCAGTAAGGAAGATGCGGAAGATATTCTACAGGATGTATTTTATCAGTTGGTAAAAGCGGTCAGCAACACTTTGAATCCGATTGAGCAGGTGACGTTGTGGCTTTACAGAGTGACACGAAACACGATTATCAATAAGGGAAAAAAGAAAAGTGAAGAAGAATGGCCTGTTTCTGCCTACGCAGAGGAAGAAAGCGTCTTGAGTGAATTTTCGGAAGTGTTGTTTGCCAATGATGATCTGGCTCCTTCGCCTGAAACGGAATATATGCGTTCGCTGGTATGGCAGGAGTTGGAAGCAGCTCTTGGTGAATTGCCTGCCGAACAGCGGACGGTTTTCGAACTGATGGAGCTGGAAGGACTTTCTGTAAAAGAGGTAGCCGAAGCGACCGGTGCTTCTGCAAATACGGTGCTTTCGCGCAAACATTATGCCGTCAAGCATTTGCGTAAACGACTGGAAGGACTGTATAACGATATTCTTACTTACTGATGATTTCTATTAACTAATTACTTTCTCTTTCCTATCTGCCGTCCGGCGGATAGTTTGGAAAACTCCTGTCTATGCAAATAGTTATATCAATCTCCCTTGCGGGATATTGGTAAGGGGGATTCTATGCCCTACCGGGTACTTACTAATCACTTACATAAACGAAAAGAAAAAATGAAAACAAACTATATTTTACTGTTTGCGCTGATGTTGATGGTGTCTTTAAAATCTTCTGCACAGATATTTAGCGGCCGGGTTATTGGTGAAAATCAGCTTCCTGTGGAGTATGCCACGGTTGCACTATTGTCCGTGCCGGATTCTGCACTTGTGGGCGGAACTGTGACGGATAGCAAAGGTGTGTTTAAAATAACGGCACAGGATGCCGGACCTTATTTGTTGTCCGTGTCTTTTGTGGGTTATAAGAAGTGTGTTCAGAGGGTTACGTCCTCTGTGGAGGAAAATATCACGCTGATTCCTGATGATTTGATGTTGGATGAAGTGGTGATTACGCAGCGTCTTCCCCAGTTTCGGTTGGATAATGGAGGATTGACTACGAAAGTGGAGAATACAATATTAAGTAAGGCAGGTACTGCCATGAACGTAGTAGGGCTTTTGCCGGGAGTGCTAAAGAAGCAGGATGGCACGTTGGAAGTGTTGGGAAAAGGCGTTCCGCTTATCTATATCAATAACAGGAAAGTCCGCAACTTGGACGAACTCGACCGTTTGAACTCTGAAAATATCAAGCAGGTTGAACTGATAACCAATCCCGGAGCGGAATATGGAGCATCGGTAGGAGCTGTCTTGAAATTGAAAACAACCGGGAATAAAAACGATGGCTTTGGAGTGGGAGTGCGCTCGGTAGTGGATTATGCGCATAAGGTAGGAAACAACGATCAGATCAATATGGAATATCACCGGAAGGGACTGGATGTGTTCGGAGCTTTCCAATATCGTCTGGAGCATCTCAAGGAAACGGGAGAATCGGTACAAGATACGTATGTGGATGCTTCGTGGCAGCAGAAAGCTCAAACAACGGATTTAGGAAGAAATATCAGTTATTTCAGTCAGATAGGATTTAATTATGAAATAAATGAAAAACACTCTCTGGGCGCTACTTATGAATTGACTTCTGCCCCACGCAATAAAATGAACAATGACAACCGGACGGAGGTCTATGACGGGCAAGCATTATACGATGTGTGGAATACGTATACCTTTGCGATTGAGAAAGAATATCCCAGCCATCATTCCAATGTATATTATCATGGAGAGGTGAATAGTCTGGAAATGGATTTGAATGTAGATGTATTGGCTGGCAAGAATAAGGAAGAGGAGCATATTAGCGAATTGAGCCGCAATTATGATGATTTCTACATAACAACTCTTAGCAGAACCGATAATAAGTTGTATGCCGAAAAGTTAGTTTTGTCTTATCCGCTGGCAGGTGGAAGAATTTCCGGAGGCAGTGAATATAGTTATACGCATCGCACCAGCGACTTTTCGGGGTTCGGTGATGAAATAGAGGGAACCAGTGATAAAATCAGAGAGAAGAATCTGGCTTTTTTTCTTGATTGTGTTTATCGTTTGGGTGGTGTAAATGCTTCGGCAGGACTTCGTTATGAAGATGTGTATTATGATTTCTATGAAAACAGTCTTTATCAGTCGGATGAGAGCAAACACTATCGCAATCTGTTTCCGTCCCTGTCACTGGAAGGGGCGATGGGGCAGGTGCAGTGGGCATTGGGGTATCATATTCAGGTTGCCCGCCCTCATTATGAACAGTTGAAAAATGCCATTCATTACGGGAACCGGTTTACCTATCTGGGAGGAGCTCCCAATTTGCAACCTACCTATATTCATGCGGCAGAGATGAGGGCTATCTATCGGGATCTGCAACTCTCCGTCGGCTACAATCGGTATAATGATGATATCCTGTTTTCTATCGAACAGATCACTTCCGATCCGAAAATCTCTCTTATTAAGTTTCGCAATGTCGACCATCGGGATGAAATGACTGCTTCTCTGGTCTTTGCTCCAAGTATCGGATGCTGGAAACCGGAGTGGACGGCTTCCCTCAACTCTCAATGGTTCAAAATCGGTTATCTGAATGAAATGAAGAATATGAACGGAACGACATTCGGGGTCCGGTGGAATAATTCATTTCAATTGCCTGCCGGATATATATTTCGCTTGAATGGTGAATATACAGGCAAGGGAGTGTATCAGAACTGTTATACAAGGCCCGTTAGTTGCTTGAGCACAAGTATCTATAAATCGTTTTTCAACGGACGTGTGGATTGCTTGCTGGAGGGGAACGACTTGTTTCATTCGATGAGGGATGCTAATACTCAATATGATGATCGGGTTAAAATGTTCCGGGAGACAAAACGGAATACGCAGGAAGTGAAACTGACTGTTCACTATAAGTTTAATTTGCAGAAAAGTAAATATAAAGGTACAGGAGCAGGATTGGGTGAACAACAACGACTTTGAGCGAACAAAAAACCAATAATTTGTGTTTATTTAATCTAAATATATATCTTTGTCCCGAATTATAAACACGTAAATTTATGAAAAAGATTTTTGGTGCTTTAATGATTGCTATATGTATAGCTATGGCAATGCCTGCTCAGGCGCAGATACACTTTGGTGTAAAGGGAGGTTTGAACTTGTCAAAGGCGAGTTTCTCTAATGTGAGCGAAAACTTTAAAAAGGATAATTTCACTGGTTTCTTTATCGGCCCGATGGCAGAGTTTAATATTCCAATCGTAGGGTTGGGAGTAGATGCATCTTTGCTTTTTGCTCAACGGGGTATCAAAGTTTCAGAAGGAAATGATGATATTACTGTTAAACAAAACGGTATTGATATTCCTGTAAACCTGAAATATACCATTGGTTTGGGAAGCCTGGCTGGTATTTATCTGGCTGCAGGTCCTGACTTTTATTTCGATTTTGAAAAGAAATCGGGAATTGATAAGAAGAAAGCTGAAGTAGGTATCAATGTGGGCGCCGGTTTGAAGTTGCTGAACCATTTGCAGGTGGGTGCTAATTACAATATCCCATTGGGCAATACTGCTGATATTGAAGGAACAGATGCTTCTTATAAGACTAAGACTTGGCAAGTGTCTGTAGCCTATATTTTTTAAGTAGTCTATCACTTTACATAGTATTTGAAAAAGAGTTTCCGATAACCGGAAACTCTTTTTTGTTTGGGATTGTCCTGCTGCGCTCTCAAATATATTTTCTCCAATTCTCGTATGAAGTAGAGTTTTTCTTTTTAAGTGTTCTCTCTCCCTTCTTTTAAATCCCCGTTTTTTTATTGTATTTTTGTAGCTGCAATGAAAAAGTACGTAGATGTCATATTACCGCTTCCGCTTCCGAAGAGTTTTACTTACTCTTTGCCGGATGAATGTGCGGAAGATGTGAAGATAGGCTGCCGTGTGGTAGTTCCTTTCGGGCGGAAGAAGTTTTATACGGCTATCGTCCTTAACGTTCATTATTGTGCTCCAACGGAGTACGAAGTGAAAGATATATCTGCATTGCTGGATGCTTCTCCCATTCTGTTACCCGCTCAATTCAAATTTTGGGAGTGGATAGCTGATTATTATCTCTGTACACAAGGCGATGTCTATAAAGCGGCACTTCCCTCCGGTCTGAAACTGGAGAGTGAAACGATTGTAGAATATAACCCAGATTTTGAAGCGGATGCGCCATTGCCGGAACGTGAGCAACGTATTTTGGACTTACTTGCCGTAGATTTGCAACAGTGCGTTACTAAATTGGAGAAGGACAGCGGCATCAAAAATATTCTTACTGTCATTAAGTCTCTGCTCGATAAAGAAGCGATTTTCGTAAAGGAAGAGTTGAGGCGTACTTATAAACCTAAAACAGAGGCACGGGTTCGGCTTGCGGGTACAGCGGATGAAAAGCGGCTTCATATCTTGTTTGATATTCTGTCTCGTGCTCCGAAGCAGTTGGCGTTACTCATGAAATATGTGGAGTGTTCCGGTGTTTTAGGAGCGGGAACTCCGAAGGAAGTCTCCAAGAAAGAACTGTTGCAGCGGGCTAATGTGGCCCCTTCTGTATTGAATGGATTGGTAGATAAGAAGATTTTTGAAATCTACTATCATGAAATCGGCCGGTTGGATAAGCAGGAGAAGGAGATTGTCGAATTAAATCCTTTGAATGAGTTTCAACAGCGTGCATTTGATGAAGTCGTACAGTCTTTTCAAGAGAAAAATGTCTGTCTGCTTCATGGGGTAACGTCCAGCGGTAAGACTGAAATTTATATCCACCTGATAGAAGAAGCGATTCGTCAGGGAAAGCAGGTATTATATTTGTTGCCGGAAATTGCATTAACCACTCAAATCACGGAGCGTTTGCAACGGGTCTTCGGTGCTCGTCTGGGTATCTATCATTCTAAGTTCCCCGATGCTGAACGGGTTGAAATATGGCGGAAGCAACTGGGAGAGAACGGGTATGATATTGTTTTGGGTGTTCGTTCTTCTATTTTTCTGCCTTTTCGAAATCTGGGATTGGTGATTGTGGACGAAGAGCACGAAAATACGTATAAACAACAAGATCCCGCTCCCCGCTATCATGCACGTAGCGCGGCTATTGTACTGGCCGCCATGTACGGAGCTAAAACCCTGTTGGGTACGGCCACTCCCTCTATCGAGTCATGGCAGAATGCAAGGGAGGGAAAATATGGTTTCGTACAACTGAAAGAACGATATAAAGAAATCCAGTTGCCGGAGATTATTCCGGTGGATATCAAGGAACTGCATCGCAAAAAGCGGATGGTCGGACAATTCTCACCACTTCTGATACAATATATGAAAGAGGCTTTGGAACAGAAAGAACAAGTGATTCTCTTTCAGAACCGTCGTGGGTTTGCTCCGATGGTGGAGTGTCGTACCTGCGGTTGGGTGCCTAAGTGTAAGAATTGCGACGTAAGCCTTACCTATCATAAAGGAATCAATCAATTAACCTGTCACTACTGCGGTTATACGTATCAACTACCGAAATCCTGTCCTGCCTGCGAGGGAACAGAATTGGTGAACCGTGGTTTCGGTACGGAAAAGATTGAAGATGATATCAAAATCCTTTTCCCGGAAGCTGCCGTAGCCCGGATGGATCTGGATACTACACGTACCCGTTCTGCCTATGAGAAGATTATTGCAGACTTTGAGCAGGGAAAGACGGACATATTGATCGGTACGCAAATGGTATCAAAAGGGTTGGATTTCGATCATGTCAGTATAGTAGGTATATTGAATGCCGATACCATGTTGAATTATCCTGATTTCCGTTCCTATGAACGTGCTTTTCAGTTGATGGCACAAGTAGCAGGACGTGCCGGGCGTAAGAATAAACGCGGACGGGTGGTATTGCAAACCAAGAGCATCGATCATCCTATCATTCATCAGGTCATTGCCAATGATTATGAAGATATGGTAGGTGGACAATTGGTGGAACGTCAGATGTTCCATTATCCTCCCTATTACCGGCTGGTATATGTTTATCTGAAAAATCATAATGAAGCGTTGCTGGATCAGATGGCGGCAGTGATGGCGGATAAGTTGCGGGCTGTATTTGGCAATCGGGTATTAGGCCCGGATAAACCTCCTGTTGCCCGTATCCAGACTTTGTTTATCAAGAAGATCGTTGTCAAGATTGAGCAGAATGCCCCAATGGGACGTGCACGGGAATTGTTGCTACGTATTCAGCGCGAGATGTTGGCGGACGAACGCTATAAATCTTTGATTGTCTATTATGATGTAGACCCTATGTGATTTAATAATTTTCCCCCATATAATAACCTTTATTAATTTAATTAACTAACCATGAAACGACTTACTATTTTTTCTCTGACTTGTCTCTTTAGCGTGGGGGCAGTTTTTGCCCAGCAGGGAGTAACTCAATGTGGTGTTCCGACAGGACAACCGAAGTTCCCTTTACTGACTTATCAGGAGTTGCCTGATCCTACTGCACCTTCTGATAAAGAGTGGGCAGCGGTGACTTCCACTCAAGTCTCTTGGGGTACAACAGATACCCGGTATGCGAAACATCAACTCCCGCAGTTGAAGAAACAACAGACTGTTTCCCTGAAAGGCTGGCGTGGCGAACGTGTGAACGCGCAAGCTGTTGTGTGGACAGGCGTAGAACTGAAAGACCTGAATTTCAGCTTTGGTGATTTTAAAGACAAAAAGGGAAATATTCTTCCCAAAGGTGCATTTACAGGTGGTTTTGTTCGTTATGTGATGACGGATGAATTGAATAAGGATGGGAGAGGTGCCTGCGGACATCGGAAGTCTATAGATTATGATTCATTATTGGTGGCCGATCCTATTGATACCAACCTGAAAACGATGGCTTTGCCCGCTCGTACTGTTCAACCGGTTTGGGTG
>DXOJ01000013.1 GCA_019412865.1 Bacteroides sp.
GAGGTTTACAACATCACTAATAAATAATAGGTATAAAATAAGATAATTATTATGGATACAAAATATAAAAGCCATAGCTTCGTAAAGTTGTGGATAGCCACTACTATATTCATTTTGTGCTGTTTTACTACTGATATGTCGGCACAAAACGCAGCCGCTGCCGATACAGTTGCAGCAGTTACAGAAACAATTACCGAAGTCATTGCAGCTCCTGCCGAAGAAGCATCAGCAGCTCCCGATACGGTTGGTGAATTAGCTCTTGGATTAAATACTGTATGGATGTTGCTTGCAGCAATGCTCGTATTCTTCATGCAGCCGGGATTTGCATTAGTAGAAGCAGGTTTTACCAGAGTGAAAAATACTGCCAACATTCTGATGAAGAACTTTGTAGACTTCATGTTCGGCTCTTTACTATACTGGTTTATCGGTTTCGGATTGATGTTCGGCGCAGGCGGATTCATCGGAATGCCTCACTTCTGCGACCTTTCTTTCATTAATAATGGTTTGCCAACCGAAGGATTCCTCATATTCCAAACCGTATTCTGTGCGACAGCAGCTACAATTGTATCAGGAGCCATGGCAGAACGAACAAAATTCTCCATGTATATCGTCTACACCATCTTTATCAGTGTACTGATTTATCCGATATCCGGTCACTGGACATGGGGCGGAGGCTGGCTGATGAACGGTGAAGAAGGTTCTTTCATGATGAGTCACTTCGGCACTACATTCCATGACTTTGCCGGTTCTACAGTCGTTCACTCTGTAGGTGGATGGATTGCTTTGGTAGGTGCTGCCATTCTTGGTCCCCGTATCGGTAAATATGGTAAAGACGGCAAATCAAAAGCTATCCCAGGCCATAGCCTGACTATTGCTGCACTGGGGGTATTCATTCTTTGGTTCGGATGGTTCGGATTCAACCCCGGTTCTCAATTGGCAGCAGCAACCGAAGCCGACGCAATCGCTATTTCCCACGTATTCCTGACAACGAACCTGGCTGCTTGTGCCGGTGGTTTCTTTGCTCTGTTGGTGAGCTGGATGAAATATGGAAAACCATCCCTGTCATTGACACTGAATGGTATCTTGGCAGGTCTGGTAGGTATCACAGCAGGATGTGACGCAGTATCTCCCGCAGGAGCAGCCTTGATAGGTGCGATATGTGGTGTCGTAATGATATTCTCCGTTGACTTCATTGACAAGGTTTTAAAGATAGACGATCCGGTAGGTGCATCTTCCGTACATGGTGTGTGTGGTTTTTTAGGAACGATTCTCACAGGTTTGTTCTCTACCAGTGAAGGTTTATTCTATGGATACGGTTTCGGATTCCTCGGTGCACAACTATTCGGAGCATTGGTAGTAAGTGCATGGGCAGCAGGCATGGGATTCATCATTTTCAAAACGCTTGATAAGATTCACGGACTTCGCGTTCCGGCACGTGTCGAAGAAGAAGGTCTTGACATTTACGAACACGGTGAATCTGCTTACAACTAAGTTACTTATAATTAAAAGTAAGTCTACTCATCAGTAAGTGAATTAGGCTATATAGATTAAAAAGATTTATCCCGGGCGGGCCTGACCGCCTTCCCGGGAACCACACAGAGAAAATTATTTGCTCTAACATATTTAACAACAAATCAAATTAGGTATTATGTCAAAACTTAGATTCAGAGTAGTAGAGACAGCTTTCAAGAAAAAGGCTGTTGAGGTAGCAACACCTGCCGAACGCCCTTCGGAATACTTCGGCAAGTATGTATTCAACAAGGAAAAGATGTTCAAATACCTTCCCAGTAAGGTATACAATGCACTGATTGATGCAATTGACAACGGTGCTCCGCTAGATCGCAGCATTGCCGACGAGGTAGCTGCCGGCATGAAAAAATGGGCTATCGAAATGGGTGTCACTCATTACACGCACTGGTTTGCACCGCTGACCGAGGGTACGGCAGAAAAGCACGATGCCTTCGTTGAACATGACGGCAAAGGTGGTATGATGGAAGAATTTACAGGTAAACTGCTCGTACAGCAGGAGCCGGATGCTTCTTCTTTCCCGAATGGCGGTATCCGTAATACATTCGAAGCTCGCGGATACAGCGCATGGGACCCCTCGTCACCTGCTTTCATCGTGGATGATACACTTTGCATCCCGACTGTATTTATCGCATATACCGGTGAAGCTCTTGACTATAAAGCTCCCTTACTGAAGGCATTGCGTGCTGTAGATAAAGCAGCCGTAGCCGTATGTCAGTATTTTAATCCGGAAGTGAAAAAAGTAGTTGCTTACTTAGGATGGGAACAGGAATACTTCCTGGTAGACGAAGGATTGTATGCCGCACGTCCGGACTTACTAATGACCGGTCGTACTTTGATGGGACATGACAGTGCCAAAAACCAACAGTTGGAGGATCACTACTTCGGTGCTATCCCCACCCGCGTAGCCGCTTTCATGAAGGACCTTGAAATTGAAGCGTTAAAATTAGGTATTCCTGTTAAGACCCGTCACAACGAGGTTGCCCCGAACCAGTTCGAGTTGGCTCCTATCTTTGAAGAGTGTAACCTTGCTAATGACCATAACTTACTGATTATGTCATTAATGCGTAAGGTAAGCCGCCGTCATGGTTTCCGTGTACTGCTTCATGAAAAGCCGTTCAAAGGTGTCAATGGTTCGGGTAAACACAACAACTGGTCTTTGGGCACTGATACAGGTATCTTATTGATGGGACCGGGCAAGACTCCGGAAGACAATCTGCGTTTTGTTACATTCGTTGTCAATACATTGATGGCAGTTTATCATCATAACGGACTACTGAAAGCTTCTATCTCCAGTGCTACCAACGCCCACCGTCTGGGAGCGAATGAGGCACCTCCTGCAATTATCTCCTCTTTCCTTGGAAAACAGTTGTCGCAGGTATTGGATCATATCGAAAACAGTACGAAAGATGATTTAATCAGCCTTAGCGGTAAACAGGGAATGAAGTTGGATATTCCGCAGATTCCTGAATTACTGATCGATAATACAGACCGTAACCGTACTTCTCCATTTGCTTTCACAGGCAACCGCTTTGAGTTCCGTGCCGTAGGTTCCGAAGCAAACTGTGCTTCTGCCATGATTGCATTGAACTCGGCCGTAGCAAATCAATTGGTGAAGTTTAAAAAGGACGTGGATGCGTTGATTGAAAAGGGAGAACCCAAAGTTTCCGCCATTCTTGAAATCATCCGCGGATATATCAAAGAATGTAAAGCCATTCATTTCGACGGTAACGGTTACAGTGACGAATGGAAGAAAGAAGCTGCCCGTCGTGGACTGGATTGCGAAACCAGTGTTCCTGTTATCTTCGACAATTACCTGAAACCGGAAACAATTGCCATGTTCGAAGCTACCGGTGTAATGACCAAGAAAGAACTGGAAGCCCGTAACGAAGTGAAATGGGAAACTTATACGAAGAAGATTCAGATTGAGGCACGTGTATTGGGTGACTTGGCAATGAATCATATCATTCCGGTTGCCACTCAATACCAGACGGACTTAATTAATAATGTCTATAAGATGCAATCTCTTTTCCCGGCAGAAAAGGCAGCGAAATTGTCTGCTAAGAACCTGGAGCTTATTGAAGAGATTGCCGACCGTACAGCTTTCATCAAGGAGCATGTAGATACAATGATTGAGGCTCGTAAGGTTGCAAACAAGATAGAAAGCGAACGGGAAAAAGCCATTGCCTACCACGACACGATTGTCCCGGCACTGGAAGAAATCCGTTATCACATCGACAAGTTGGAACTGATTGTTGACAATCAGATGTGGACGCTTCCAAAATACAGGGAACTGTTATTTGTGAGATAGAAAAAAAATTATCTATTTCTTTTGTTGGTTGTTTTAAGTTTGCGGGGAGGAGTGCTGTGAAGCAGTCCTCTTCTTTTTTTTATTCGATAATCTTTGCGTCTTCAATATCATCATCGTCATGCATAACCGGAGCCTTCGGGCGGCGACGGGCAAACTTGAACCAGTTTATCAATTCGGAAAGAGAATAAACCAAACTGCTGATA
>DXOJ01000130.1 GCA_019412865.1 Bacteroides sp.
GCCTAATAGCGAATAGTATATTAAACGATCATTATTAGGAAAATAAGAAATACAGTATGCAGCAACGCAACCTAAAAGCACCTGAAGAGTCGAAATAAATGCCCATATATTCATTTTCTCATGAGCAATTAGTATTGCATTGTAACAGGTTGAATTGAGGTTTAATAAACAAGTAAATATTGAGAATTGAAGAACCCATTTCGCAGCATTTTTACTTTGTTCTGGTAAATTCACATTGCAATTTAACATCCATAGACCGCCAATTTCTAAAAGTAGAAAAAGAAGAACCGAAACAGCTAATATTATATTTGAACATGTACTAAAAACCAGTGCTATATTTCCATCTTTTTTCCCCATTTCAAATGTTATAAACCTTTGTGCAGCGGACAACAACCCACTAATGAATATCGCAAACATATTTACAATACTTCCAACAACACTAAACACTCCCATATCCTCTACACCTAAATTAGAGAGAACAAAACGCGTAGTTAGTAAATTTAGCACCATTGTAAACATCATACGTATGTACAATGTTGTTGAGTTTTTAATAAGTCTTTTTTTATTAAAGTTATCTGACATATAATAAAGTTAAAGTAAAAGACCACGATATTTGCTTCAAAACAAACTGAGACACTACAATACTTTTACACATTGTCTAACACGATAGTAGATGAGATGTATTTCTTTTCCTAGCCATACAACCACTGGAACCAGTGGTTGATATTGCCACCCCCCCAAGGAATTTTGAATCCTCAGAAAGATAACCATCTTTTATAAACCCCAATTTGAGTACTTGCTTTTTTAGACTTCTTTCTTTTACTTAATGTCTCCATAGCCGTAACCATAACCATAACGCTTGCCATAGCCATAATACTTGCCATAGCCATAACCATAATAATAACCATACTTCTTCTTCTGAAGATCCAAACCATTAATTATAGTACAAAGATTAGGAAGCTTATTGTTTTCAGCCAATTCATTAATCAAGGTAAACTCTGCTTTCCTTGTATAATCAGCACGACATACGTATACAGACAAATCAGCTACACGACCTATAAGTAAAGTATCAGTCACCATACCAACTGGAGCAGTATCTAAAATCACATAATCAAAGTTCTTTTTCAATGTTTCAATCGCCTTATCCAAGCTATCACGAGCTAACAATTCAGTCGGATTAGGCGGAACTGTTCCACCAAGAAGAATATACAAACTCTTACTTACATCCGAAGGCTGAACGAACTCCATCAGATCCTTTTCCGGATTTGCCAGATATTGAGTAATACCCTGCTCTTTTCGCGGAATATTAAAGACTTTATTTAAACCGGGCTTACGAATATCAAGACCTACAATCACCACCTTCTTCCCCAGCAATGACAGACTGATAGCAAGGTTTGCAGAAATAAAAGACTTGCCCTCACCACTAACTGTTGAAGTCACCAAAACGACCTTCTGATCTTTCGCAAGCATAAATTGGAGATTAGTACGGACATTACGGAAAGTTTCACTCATCAAAGTGTTCTGATTCTCAAACACAACAATGGAACCGGTCTTATCTGTTGTTAACGGAACGTCACCTACAATAGATAAACTGGTTAATTTCTCAATATCACCACGACCTTCTATTTTGAATTTAGTCAGACCTATCAGATAAATGATAGCAACAGGTAGGCCCACTCCCACTACCAAAGCAATTATGTAAATAATTTTAGGCTCAGGAGATACCGGACCACCTTCAGCTACTGGCTCATCAATAATCTTAGCATTATTTGCAGTAGCAGCCAAAGTGATGGCATTCTCTTCACGTTTCTGCAAAAGCATCAGATAAAGCCCAGCCTTGATTTCCTGTTGACGTGCAATACTTACATACTGTCGTTCCTGCCCCGGAGCGTCACTAATACGACGAGAAAAGCGATTTGCCTCACGTTCCAAATCTGATTTTACAATAAGCAACCCCTGCAAGGTCCCATTTATAGCGGCCTGAACATTCGCTTTCATGGCACGGATACTTGTATCCAAATTTACAATCATCGGGTTGCTTTCCGTTGAAGTACGAAGTAAACGCTTACGTTCGATAATCAATTCATTGTAACGATCTATTTGAGTAGTCAATCCGGCATCAGACAAACCGATATTACCAGGCAACACCTCGTACTCATTCGACGGATTATTGATATACTTAGTAAGATCACGAACCAAATTAATCTGAGTTCCATTTTCAACACGCTTTCTTTCATATTCAGCATTTCCCTCAACAGCTAATTGGGCATCACTGCCAATATTAGTTAAACCGGCATTTCTTTTAAATGTTTCCAGTCTATCCTCCGTACTTCCTAACTCTTCATCAATAATTTTAATACGTTCATTGATAAATTCCTTCGTTTTTTCGGCAACCTCATTCTTGTCATTATTTGTATTACGATTATACATTTTAATCAACTTATTAACAAAGTCCTGACCACGCTGTATATCCGTATTCACCAATGAAACGACGGCTACAGAAGTCGTTTTTGAAGTCGGTTCTATATTTAATGCCCACTGATATTTCTTTGCTACTACAAATGGATTACTAACCACAGCACTTATATTTCGTACTACATTTTGCTCTTTTGACTTCTCATTTAACAAGGAATCTTTTAATACGAACCCAAATGTACCGACATCGGTTGGTAGCACAGCTGGGAGTTTATCAAAATGTTTACTATATCCATTCAATCCCACTTTTAAATTTACATCCAGACTTCCTTCTGGATCCAGTTGCATTTCAATCAAAGCCTCATCAGGCAATTTTTCTGCTTCTTGAGGTGTTAGATTTACAATTACTGGCGAAGTTTTATATAGTTCTTTTTTAGGGAATTCATCCTCATCATAATAACTAATGTAAAGTTCCAGATTATTAACAACTTCTTTCAATATCGTTTTTGAACGTAACACTTCTATCTCATTATCGATACTCTGCGCTGAAGTTATCATTCCACCTAACCCGAAACTTTCCAAATCAGTAGCATTTCCACCACCATTTTTTTTATCATCCTTTATCATGATAGAAGCAGAGACCTGATATACAGGAGTCTGAAAATGCAAATAGCACCAAGCACCAATCAAGCACCCCAAAATGGAAACCACAAACCAAGGCCAATGAATTATAAATTTAAAGAGAAGTTCTTGATAATTTACTTTCTCTCCATCCTGTTCATGCACATTATTGTTGTACGAATTTTCTTTCATTGTTGATTGTTATTTTAATAAAATTATCAGTATGTTTGCAAGTGAAGCTAAGCCGGAAGTAGCAGACACCCATAACCCCGTATTAGTGCTGACATCAGAATTTTTAGCCTTAGTTTTATTAGGTGTCACATAAATTATATCATTCTGTTGCAATTGATAATAAGGAGACATCACCGTTTCAGCCTTGTTTAGGTCCAGAGTAATAATCTCCTGCTTATTATCCTGTCTCATCCTGATTAGTTTCACATTATCGCGCATACCATAAATCGTTAAATCACCCGCCATGGCAAGTGCTTCCAATAAGTTAACCTTCTCATTAGAAACAATGAAACTCCCTGGCTTAGTAACTTCTCCCAATACTGAAATCCGATAATTCACAATACGTACAGTAACAAGCGGAGCTTCTTTCAGATAAACCTCCAATCTCTCTATAATCAAGTTTTCTATTTCTAGTTTTGTCAATCCACCTACATGAATTTCACCTAATATAGGAAAATTGATATTTCCCTGATTATCTACCAAATATTGTTGCGGAGCAGAAGACGTCGTTCCCTGTCCTGTCATCTTTCCTTTCATTCCACTATTAATACCTGAATTTACTAAGTTGAAAGGTGCAGCTAATTCTGGGGTAGAACAAGACACTACAATCGTCAATAAATCTTTAGGCATCACCTTCACACCAGCCTGTCGAATGCTCTGTTCTGTTTCACTCACCAAAGCCGTATCCTGTAAATAAGGCACTTT
Organism: Bacteroides sp.; assembly: GCA_019412865.1. Taxonomy (GTDB): domain Bacteria; phylum Bacteroidota; class Bacteroidia; order Bacteroidales; family Bacteroidaceae; genus Bacteroides. The sequence goes on from DXOJ01000130.1 coordinate 3,973, forward strand.
CTTGTATGATTGGCAGGATACTAGCATGAAAGCAAGTAACGTACCCAAAGTCAATCGTTTTAGTTTTCTCATAATTACCTACTCATGTAAATTTACAACTATTGATTTTATCTCTATCCGACTTAAAATTAATAAGCCTCTTTATCCCCGCGGATGACATTATAAACAGTCTTATACATAATATATAAATCCAGAATGAATGTCCAATGCTCGATATACCAGATATCACGTTGTACACGTCCTTCCATCTGCCAAAGTTCCTTCGTTTCTCCACGAAAACCTGTCACCTGTGCCCAACCTGTAATACCCGGTTTCACAAAATGACGAACCATATACTTGTTTATCAAATGAGAATATTCTTTTGTATGTTTCAACATATGAGGGCGAGGACCTACCAAAGACATATCTCCCTTCAACACATTAATAAACTGAGGAAGTTCATCAATATTTGTCTTACGGATAAAGTCACCTACACGAGTTTTACGGGGATCTCGCTCTGTAGCTTGCAAAATGTCACATTGTTCGTTCACACGCATCGAACGAAATTTATAACACCAGAATTCACGTCCATCCTCACCACTTCGTTTCTGTTTGAAAAACACAGGTCCTGAAGAGTTAATTTTTATAGCCAGTCCTACAATTATATATATAATCGGGAAAAAAGTACAAAGAAATAAAAGGGAACAAACTATGTCAAAACCACGTTTCAATATACGATTCTCTAAAAGTTCAAGAGGCTCACGGCGAATAGAGAGAACAGGAACATTACCTAGCATCTCGAAATACATTTTCCGTTTCAAGTAATTACGAACATTGGGAACGCTGAAAAAACGGATTAAATGATTTTCGCAGTAGTTAATGATCGGCACAATTTCAGCACTACGAGCAGAAGGAAGACTACAATAAAGCTGATCCACTTTTCCCGCATTACGAGTCAAATAATCAACAGTATCCTTTGGCTGACCTAAATAGTCGTCCCTTAAAAAGTGCCCATCTGCGGAATATTGTACGGAAACAGTA
>DXOJ01000131.1 GCA_019412865.1 Bacteroides sp.
ATTCTATACATTTGTCAGTGAGATAAGTTATTTTTTAATTGATGACTCTAGATAAAGATAGAAATATGGCACTCAAACCTTCATATAATGACAAACTACATCTGCCTGGTTTATCCAACACGGAAATCCTTATATTGGCTCTCGAAGCTTCTCAAAAACTTGAGTGGAATATCAGAGAAGTGACTCCGGAAGGAGTCCGGTTTGAAGTCCCGTTCAATATGTACTCTCACGGAGAGGTAATAACCTTTACTATAGAAAAGGAAAGTGACGGAGAAGTATCCGTTCGCAGTCAGTCTTCTTCCGTACAATTTGTTGATTATGGAAAGAACAGAAAAAATATCCAGAAGTTACGGGAAACAATGGAAGAAATAAAAGCCTCACTCACTCCGGAAGAACTAGCCCAAAGGGCCAAAGATTTCGAAGAAGAGTTCAACCGCCCGCTCACAGAAGAAGAAAAAGCCTACATAGAGGAAGAAAAGAAGAGGAACTCTTTCCTGTCTTTCTTCATTCCCCGCAAAGGATTTATAGCAACTCCCATCCTGATAGACATCAATATTCTTGTATTCATTGTAATGATTGCTTCCGGAGTGGGTATTATGTCTCCTTCCACTCTGTCACTACTGAAATGGGGAGCCGACTTCGGACCGCTGACTCTCACCGGTGACTGGTGGCGCACAGTGACTTGCAACTTCATACATATCGGAGCTTTCCATCTCCTGATGAACATGTATGCTTTCATGTATGTAGGACTTCTGTTGGAAGAACTGATAGGAGGACGCCGTATGTTCGTTTCATACCTGCTAACCGGATTATGTTCGGCTGCATTCAGCCTGTATATGCACGGTGAGACAATCAGCGCCGGAGCTTCCGGATCTATCTTCGGACTTTACGGTATATTCCTTGCATTCCTCCTCTTTCATCGCATCGCCAAAGAACAACGAAAGGCATTGTTAACCAGCATCCTCATTTTTGTGGGGTATAATCTGGTTTACGGGATGAAAGCCGGCATTGATAATGCCGCCCATATTGGCGGGTTGTTAAGCGGGTTTGTTCTGGGAATTATATACGTGGTCGGCTACAAGTTCGAGAAACCCGATGCACAGCGGACTGTCTCCATCATCGGGGAGCTTGGTATATTCTGTATATTCCTGTTCAGCTTCATGATCCTGTGCAAAAACGTTCCTCCTCTTTACCCGGAGATACGCAATGAATGGGAAAGCGGCATTGTGGAAGCCTATCTGAATGGTGAACTGGAAGAGGAAAACGAGAACAGTAATCATTCCGCTGTGAATGCTACGGACAATCTTTCCAGCAGGAAAGTTCCGGCATATACACCTGTCGGCAATGACGATACGTGGCTATCTTATTATGATGCAGCCACCAAATTCAGTTGCCAGTATCCTACCAACTGGACAAAAATAGCAGGAGCAAAAGGAATTATTGACGGTGCGGAACCTCCATTACTCATGCTGGTCAACGGAGGGAATCAATTAACGATTACCGCCCTCACCTACGACACGCAGAAGGAGTTTGAACACATGAAAGAGTTATCACTCACTCTCCCAAGAAATGCACAAGGGGAACCGTCAGAAGATTACCAACTAAGCAATGTCAACATCAACGGACTCCCCATGACAAAGATCACGAATCCCCTGCACATCGGGGCTCCTGATGAACCGGGAGAGGATGTAAAACAAATAGCGTTGCATTACTTTCAAGAGAGCAAGAAACGATCTTTTGCTATTGTCATGCTTGTCTATGACGAAGAAGCTGAAACCGATCTGAATGCCATTACATCAAGTATCCAGATCACCCAATAAAGAGAATATGAGAGTATATATCCAAATCAAACAGTTAGGAAAGCGAAAGTGCAGTATCGAAAAGATTCCTATCGATTTTCCTGTTCCGCCTGTCAATGTACAGGGGTTGATCGAAGCCATCGTCAGTTGGCAAGTCTGCGAATACAATGAACGCTTGCAACAGAGCGAAGTGCTGAAATACCTCACACAGGAAGAAGTGGAAAATAAAACAGCTTCCGGCAAAGTAGGGTTTGCAGTAAACTATAATGGCAAACCTGCCGCAGAAGTCGAAGCCATCACCAATGCTTTGCAATCCTATGAGGACGGAATTTTCCGTATCTTCATGGATGATACGGAAACCGGAGACCTATCCTCTCCCATCCAACTTAAAGAAGAATCTACCTTAACCTTCATCCGGCTCGCTATGCTGTCGGGAAGATTATGGTAATCATTATCCTATAAAACACATTTAAAACGAAAAGAATCATGAGACTGATTTACAATGACGCATTAAATAAACGGATTGCTCCGTACCTGGAAAGGTTAACGAAAAAGAGAACCAGTTTAGACAAAGAGACAATGGCACTGTTGGATGTATTTATGCAATACTTCAACATGGATACCCGGTATGGTGCATACAGCGATAAATTAGAGCCTTGCATCATCTATATTATCCAAGAAGAGAAGATTAAAAGCGTTGCCAATCTTTTTGACGGTAAGTTGAACAAGCTACTCCGCTATCTATTGGGAGACGAGTACGCCCACCTGTTCCACACCTATCTGGAGCTCAAAGCACGGTGTCCGTACACTCACGGATACTCGCGCCGGTCGCAACGGTCGGCAAATCCTCTTCTGCATATCGGCCACGTTATAGATGCATTGACCCAGTTTCTGAAACTGCGCGCCACCGGATTTACGGATCAAGCCGTACTGAACGGAGGAAACACTCCGGAAGAAATAGAAGCATACAAGGATTCGATGAACTGCCAAAACTGGATGGCCGCCCAAATAGCAGAAGGCAACCAGACTGTCATTGAATACCTCAACAATGTGCTGACCAGTGAGAATAACGCCAATCGCCTCAACCAGGGACATCTCCAGGCTATCGCAGTAAGTGGATACCGCCCCTTGCTGGAACTGGAAGGGAAGTTACTTCTGGCAGCCAAGTTACAGGAAGGTCTCCGCCAAGCTATCGTGGAAACGATGGACGAAGGTTGTCCCGAAAGTTATCTCCATCTTTTCTCGGTCATCTGCGACAACGGCCTGCAACGATTTGCTTCCGTGAAACGCGGTATTGCAGTCAGTACGGGGATTGGAGAACAAGACAGCAGCGAACGTATCACCAATAAATATGTAGAACTGATCCATCGTTTTCTGAACGACCGGAAACAAGCACACAGTGCTCTTCAAAGCAAAGATACAGTCGAACTCTATCTGGCTTTATGGAGCATCGGATTCTATAATACGGAAGAGATTCAGACGCTCGTACCGGAAATTATCAAGAAAGGTGCTAAATACCAGGTACAGACATTACTTTATTTCTTACGCTGTACGCAATACTCCGGCATGAACCACCGCATCAGTAAAAATGCCTTTGAAAGATGGTATAAGGAACCGTCGGTGGTGGCGGCTATCTTACCGTTGTATCTGTCCGGTCTCTATCTTAGCCGGTACGGAGGGCACAAAGACGCCCCGTCACTCCACGACTATTTTGATAGCAAAGAAGAGGCGGTCCGCCATTATGAATATCTGAAGCAAATCTATCAGTCCATCTCTGCCAAAGAGATTTATTCTCCTTATGTATTCCCTTGGGAAAGCACAGAACTCACCCGTTCGGAAATCGTTCTCAAAATGGCATATATCACCTGGATGACTAATAATTCTGCATTGAAAGACGATCTTTGCAGCTATCTGCCCTCTCTGGATACTTATATGCGGGCAGGCTATATCGGTGTTGTATTAGCTCCACCGACCAGTCCGCTACAGGAAGAATATGTACTGCAATCACTGGGAGACCGTTCGCAAGATGTGCGTGAAGAAGCATATAAAGCATTGTCCGAGATGACCTTATCGCCCGAACAAAACCAGAAAGTAGAAGAGTTACTGCGCTTCAAATACAGCGAAATGCGTATCCATGCTATCAACCTGCTGATGAAACAGCCCAAAGAACAGCTAGCCGACAGCATCCGCCGCTTGCTAACAGACAAGGTTGCCGAACGCCGCCTGGCAGGATTGGACATGATGAAGACCATACACAATGTAGAATTCCTGCAAGATATCTATCAGGAATTGATCCCGACAGTTAAAGAGATTCAGAAGCCGAACCCGAAAGAAAAAGTATTGATAGAATCTCTGATTGGCGATGGAACAGAAGAGAGCGTCACACAACATTATACCAAAGATAACGGTTTCGGTCTGTACGATCCGTCTCTTGAAGTCAGTCTGCCGGAAATTACCCAGGACAAAGGATTCAACGTTAAAAAAGCATTCGAATTCATCTGCTTTGGAAGGGCCAAACTCGTTTTCAAAAAACTAAGCAAATACATCGAAACCTACAAGAATGAAGAATTCAAAAATGGTTACGGAGAAGCACGTCTGGTAGGTAACAGTGTCCTTATAAACTGGAGCAACTACGGAGGATTGAGCGGACTCGGATTCCCGGAATTGTGGAAAGCCTTCTACGAAGAAGAAATAGGAAGCTACGACAAATTGCTGATGATGAGTTTCATGCTTGCATCGACAGGTACCGCTAAAGACGAAGACGACTCCGACGAGGAAGATGAAGAAGACATCAAGGCAGACCAGAAATCAAGTAATACTTTTGAGCCGCTTGTCAACCGGATGTATGCCGGCATCACTTACCGCGGATTGCAGAAAGACCTCCGCAAGATGCCGTACTATGAACAGATGAGTGACATCATCGAAGCACTGGCATACGAATACAAAGATGAAGCCGTCTATCAACGACTGGCCGTCAATATGCTGCTCCAACTATTGCCTTTGCTAAATACCAAAAACATCTTCCGCCAATACACCAGTAAGCATGCATGGCTTCGGGACAAACTGGAATACGGAGAAAAACAGGTCGTTTATCCGATACATAACAACAAATTCGTGAACTTCTGGCTCGAAATGCCTCAAAAGCCCATGAATGATGATCTATTTATCCGTTACTTCACAGTGCGCTATCAGCTTTATAAGCTCACCAACTACATGGAGCACACCCCCGAACTAGAGGGAACAGACTCTTATCTTCATGCCACAGACTTCGCCCGTGCCTGGATGCTGGGAATCATCCCGACAGAGGAAGTATACCGTGAAATGATGGGACGCATCAGCTCTCCCAGCCAGATCAAAGCAATCACCATGGTATTGAACGACAACGTTCGTTTCAACAAGGAAAAAGAAAGATACGCCGATATCAAAAACATCGACTTCTCCCTCTTCCGTTCCCTCGCCCAAAAGGTGGTAGACCGGATTCTTGAAATTGAATTAAAACGTGGAGACTCCGAGACACAAGTCACCTCCCTTGCAGAAGAACTAAGCTACGTCTATGGAGCCGAAACATTTATCCGTATTCTGCAAGCATTCGGCAAAGATACTTTCATACGTGACAGTTACAACTGGGGCAGCACCAAACGGGGTGTATTGAGCAGTCTGCTCCATGCTTGCCATCCCCTGCCTACGGACACCGGCGAGAATCTGAAGAAACTGGCGAAACAAGCCGAAATCAGCGACGAGCGACTGGTAGAAGCCGCCATGTTCGCCCCACAATGGATTGAACTGACTGAAAAGGCAATAGGCTGGAAAGGACTGACAAGTGCAGCCTATTATTTCCACGCCCACACCAATGAAACGTGTGACGACAAGAAGAAAGCGATTATCGCCCGCTACACCCCCATCGACGTAGATGACCTGCGGGAAGGTGCTTTTGACATCGACTGGTTCAAAGATGCATTTAAGACAATTGGCAAGCAACGCTTCGAAGTGGTCTACAATGCCGCCAAATATATTTCATGCAGCAACAGCCATACCCGTGCCCGTAAGTTTGCCGATGCTACCAACGGTGCAGTGAAGGCGGCAGATATAAAGAAAGAAATAATAGCCAAGCGCAACAAAGACTTATTGATGAGCTACGGCCTCATCCCATTGGGACGGAAGCCGGATAAAGAACTGCTGGTTCGTTATCAATACCTGCAAAAATTCCTGAAAGAGAGCAAGGAATTCGGTGCTCAAAGGCAGGAAAGCGAAAAGAAAGCGGTAAACATCGCCCTGCAAAACCTGGCACGCAACTCTGGTTACGGAGACGTTACCCGCCTGACCTGGAGCATGGAAACCGAACTGATTAAAGAACTTCTTCCCTACCTGTCCCCCAAAGAGATAGACGGCGTAGAAGTGTATGTACAAATCAACGAGGAAGGTAAATCGGAGATTAAGCAAATCAAAGACGGCAAAGAGCTCAACAGCATGCCTGCCAAGCTGAAAAAGCATCCGTATATAGAAGAACTGAAAGCAGTACACAAAAAGCTGAAAGACCAGTACACCCGTTCGCGCATCATGCTGGAACAGGCGATGGAAGACTGCACCCATTTTGAAGAAAACGAATTGCGCAAGCTGATGCAGAATCCTGTTATCTGGCCATTACTGAAACATCTCGTCTTCATCTGCAACGGACAGACGGGCTTCTACACCGATGGATTGCTGATTACAGTGAATGCCGTTTGCCTCCCGTTAAAACCGAAAGACGAGTTACGCATCGCGCACCCCACAGACCTGTATACAAGCGGAGACTGGCATGCTTATCAAAAATTTCTGTTCGACAAATCAATCCGCCAACCTTTCAAACAGGTATTCCGCGAACTTTACGTTCCGACTCCGGAAGAAATAGAAGCCACTCAATCCCGCCGCTATGCCGGCAATCAGATTCAACCGCAGAAAACGGTTGCCGTACTGAAAGGCCGTCGCTGGGTAGCCGACTATGAAGACGGTCTCCAAAAGATCTATTACAAAGAGAACATCATCGCCACCATCTATGCGATGGCAGACTGGTTCTCTCCTGCCGACATCGAAGCTCCGACATTGGAATATGTCTGCTTCCATAGCCGCAAGGACTACAAGCTGATGAAAATCTCGGAGATTCCTCCTGTCATCTTCTCGGAAGTGATGAGGGACGTAGACCTGGCAGTAAGCGTAGCCCATGCCGGAAGCGTCGATCCGGAAACCAGCCACTCTACCATCGAGATACGCAGCGTGCTGGTGGAACTGACAATGCCGTTGTTCCATTTCAAGAACGTGACGATAAAAGGAAGTTTCGCTCACATCGAAGGTAAACTGGGTAAGTATAATATTCATCTGGGCAGCGGTGTGATCCATCAGGAAGGTGGTGCACAGATAGCCGTTCTTCCGGTACATTCGCAAAATCGCGGACGCCTGTTCCTGCCTTTCGTAGATGAAGATCCGAAGACTGCCGAGATACTGACTAAGATTATCTTCTTTGCAGAAGACGATAAGATAAAAGATCCGAGCATTCTGAACCAAATCAAATAGTAAAGAGATGGCAGAAAATTTAATCATCCACACAGGAAGCAAGGAAGAAAAGTATCGGGAGTTACTTCCGCAACTGCATGCTTTGGTAAGTACGGAAGCAGATCTCATTGCCAATCTTGCCAACATGGCAGCAGCCTTAAAGCAGACTTTCGGTTTCTTCTGGGTAGGCTTTTACCTTGTGAAAGAGGAAGAACTCGTACTGGGTCCGTTTCAAGGCCCCATTGCCTGCACTCGCATCCGCTTTGGCAGAGGAGTTTGCGGAACCGCTTGGAAAGAAGCCCGTACACTGATTGTTCCTGATGTAGAGCAGTTTCCTGGACACATAGCCTGTAGTTCGGACTCGAAATCGGAAATAGTAGTACCGATCCTCAAGCAGGGGAAAGTTGTCGGGGTGCTGGATATCGACAGTGATACATTGGATAGCTTCGACACTATCGACGCACGCTATCTGGAAGAGATTTGCACGTATATTGTATTATAAAATAACGGCATAAACATCCTGAAAAAACGGAGGCTCTGATTGAATGAATCAGAGCCTCCGTTTACTATAAATAGAGCCTCTGTTCGAATCAAACAGAGGCTCTATTTTTTTACCAGTCCATATCTTCTATTTCCCGTTCCCGGTACAGCAAAAGTTGTTTGCGAAGCGAACGCATTTCGTGCCTCATATCTTCCATCCTTTCCAGCAAATGATGAATGGCATCGATACCTTCCATGTTGATGGATAAGTCATAGTACATTCTGCTATAACGTTCCACGTTCGGGAGTTCCGACAAAAGCAGATAATGTTCACCGCCTTCGGTATGCACGTTAATCAAACCGCCCTCTTCCAACATTTCGATGAATGAAGGCTCAATATGACATTTGTGACAGTATTCACTGACAATTATTAATTCAGTCTGCATAGTACTCATTCATTTTAGTTCATACTCTGTAATTGACGGAACAACTCTTTCTGTTTGTCGGTCAAGTTCGTAGGAATCTTGACAGAATAGGTCACAATCAAGTCACCGAATTGTCCTTCCTTCTTATAAACCGGGAATCCTTTACCTTTCAGACGGACTTTCGTACCGTTCTGCGTTTCCGGTTTTATCTTCAGTTTCACTTTACCGTCCAGCGTGTCGACAACTTTCTCGCCTCCCAATACGGCAGAGTAAAGATCTACCTCCACATCTACGTACAGATCGTCGCCCAGGCGTTTGAACACCGGGTCTTCGGCTATAACGAACGTAATGTACAAGTCGCCCGCAGGTCCTCCGTTGACACCTTCGGCTCCGTAGCCTTTCAGTTTAATAACCTGTCCGTCGGCTACACCGGCAGGGATAGTGATACGTACCTGTTTACCATTTACAGTCAATATCTGCTTATGCGTTTGAGCAGCATCACGAAGGGAAAGATGAAGTTCGGCATTAAAGTCCTGTCCGCGGAATCCCGCAGAACCTTGTCCTCTTCCTCCCCGATGTTCGAACATTGATTCGAAGAAATCGGAAAATCCACTAGCGTTGCCACCGGAAAATCCTTCTCCATCGGAACTATACCAATAGGTTCCGTTACCGTCGGAGAAACCCTGACCCGCACCGCCGAATCCGCCGAAACCTCCTGCACCGCCAAAGCCTCCGGCTTGTTGCTGTGCACGTTTCTGCGCTTCGAATTCATCGGCATGCTTCCAATGTTCTCCGTACTCATCATACTTTTTACGTTTCTCGGGGTCACTCAGTACTTCATTGGCTTCGTTGATTTCCTGAAATTTATCCTTTGCACTAGGGTCATTAGGATTCAAATCAGGGTGATATTTCCGGGCCAACTTACGAAAAGCCTTTTTGATATCATCCTGAGAAGCACTTTTGTCTACTCCAAGAATCTTGTAATAATCTATATAGGCCATGTTTTATGAATTTAATCGTTCATACATCATACGGCAAATAACACGCCAATCCCATTTTTGGATGCAAAAATTAACAAGGATTAATACCTAATACTTAATACTTGATATTCCTCTTTTCCAGCATCCGGAAGTCTTGCTTCTTCATGCCCAAATCATCCAACGGACGGGGATCATTGTGATCGTTCAGATAAACCCTCGGTTTCAGGACGTAGTGCGAAGCCGTCACAGCCTGCGAATCATCCCGGTAAGGAGTTTCTATTCCGCCTAAAGACAGCATGGTCGGGAAGAAAGAGCTGCTGGAAGAAACATTCTTATCCTTATTTTCAATAGCGGTATTCCAACGTTCGGGATACGTTTCGCGGTAGTCATCGGACATCCAAATCAGGAATGGCACATGAAGCTGATAATAAGAAGGTACGGGAGAAGCGTGGAGGAACAGATGACGGGAATCGTCGAAAATGTCCTCTCCATGATCGGAAGTGTAGAGCATGGCGGCATCTACCTGCTGTTTTTCCAACATACGGATAAGTCGTGACAGAAAATCATCCGTGTAACGGATAGAGTTGTCATAGGCATTCACCAGGTTATCCCGGTATTTTCTCTCTGCTTCCATCGGATAATCGGGCGTAAAGAAAGCATCTTCCGACGGGTAACGTTCGCGATAGTTAAAGTGGGAACCGTAGGTGTGAAGTACGATGAATTGTTTCGTTGCACCTTTCGCCAGTTCCTGCTCCACCAATTTCAGAAGTTCATCGTCAGAAGGATTATAGGTAGAACTGACCGAATCTTCTTTTATAAAATCATACGTATCGGCTTCCATTCCGAAGAAGTCGATAAATGAATGATTGTAACGTTGGTTGGAGAAAAAAGCCGTCCGGAATCCTGCCTCTTTGAAAGCGGTGATGATTCCTTTTTGATGGTAGATAGAGTCGTAGTTGCAGGCAGTAGCATCCGACATCAGCATGGGGACACTTTTATGTGTCGTATTCGACTCTGTCAACACTTTTGGGAAAGCAATCAGACCCGTTTGCCGGGATAAGAGCGGGTTCGTTTCACGTTCGTAACCATACAATTGCCAGTTTAGGGCACGAGAGGTTTCTCCTATGACCATTACATATACTTCCCGTTTTCCCTCCGGATGAGTAGGCCGGGCATGGAAAGTAAAGTCTTTGGATGTACGGTGGTAATCCTGTGTCAGAGCTGTTCTTTGAAAGGCAAGACCTACGTTGTAGCATACGTTTAGCGGGTATAAATCAGATTTCAACTCATATCCCGAATCCTGCACATAGGCTCCGACAAGACTAAGGAGGGAGATTCCAAAGACCAGGAAGGCTCTCTTCCGTTCCCTGCGAATGAACTCTACCGTAAGTTTCCGTTTACGTATAATTGAAATCGTCCCTAATATCAGGGCAGGTACATAGAGTATGATTACAGCAATAATGGCAGGTGTGAGATTATCGAGCAGTTCCAATGCCTCACTCGAATTGGTGGTGACCAGATTCAAAAACATATCGACAGCGATAATGGACTGGCCGAATAAATAAAGCAACACGATCTGAAAGGCTCCGAAGAACAGGAACAGGAATAAAATCCACAGCATCTTGCCGCAATTCCTCGACAAAGTCATCAACAGGTAATAGCAACCGAAAGGTAACAACACATTGGCGACTTTTGCCATAAATGGTAAAGGTTCTGTAAAACAGAGTACCATATTAGGTACTATCAAGATAAACAGGAACAGATAAAACAGATGTTCCTGATTTTCCAACCAATTCTTTATATTTTTAAAAAGCTTCATTGATGTTAAAAATAAATCCGGTCTGGTGTTTGCCAAACCCTAAATCCAAACGTACATTTACTCTCTTCTTAAATTCCCAACGATACCCGAAGCCATAATTAGGCAGAATGTGTTTCGGGGTGAACTCGGAAAGTCGTGGAAAAATCGTTCCCGCTCCTACCCATACAGCTACTCCATTCCGTTTCCAGACGTGTTGCCGGAGTTCTATTTGCGCGTCCATTGCTCCCTTGTCCCGATAGCGTCCTTCGTAATATCCGCGCATGGAGTAAGAACTTCCCAACGTTGCCATCAATCCCCAAGGGGTATCGCCATAGGTAAGCAATGTGTGGAATTGCCCTGCCAGCACTCCACCTTTCCATACCGGCTGATAATAACTGGTAGTCAGTTCTGTACTGCTAAACGCATATTTATTGCCGAGAAAAGCCGGACTGAACCGCTGGTCTATCCGCAAATAATAGCCATGATATGCATTTGTCAGGAAATCACGTGAATCGTAAAGGAGGGAAAGTCCCAGGCTGGTATTAGTGGTTCGCGCGGCCATTCCTTCCCATAGTTCCGGTTTCTCAAAGTTCCGTCCGTCGATATAATCGAATACGGCCATCGGGCCGATGTAGAAGTTCTTTGCCAGCCGAAACATAAAATCGACTTTCACCTGTGCCTGAAAACGTTTATAATCGCTTTCGTTATCAGAGTTCGCTCCATTGTCATATCCCCGTCCCCAATACAGACTGGGAAAAGAATAGAAATAGAGATTGTAATTCAAGCGGTATTTATCTTTTGGAAACAGATGATTTCCGCGGACTCCCAACAGATAGAAGCCGACAGTCGACACATCTCCGTAAAGAGAGACATTGGAGGGAGGAAGAAGCGTATCAATCCGATCGGTTCGATATAGTCCGGCTGCCACCAGTCCGAGTCCGAACTTGGTGTCACTGGAATAATGTGGGCCGCCTATCACACTGAAATCAAACTTTTTATTCTTTTTTTCCTTATTGGCGTCATTGAAGTAATCAAGAAACTTTTTAAAGAAACTGCGCTTTGCCGGAATGGAATCTTCCATGGTTGCAGATATAGAACCCTCCGGCAGTTCAATTTTAGTAGAATGCAGCTGTGCGCCCAACGGGGTTTGTGTCAACAACAAAAGCGCGAATATGATTAGCCTGTTCTGTCTAGTATTCATAATCATAAGAAGTAGAAAACTTTGCGGACAAAGTTAGTTTCAAACTTCCTATAAAAACAGATATTCAGGCGCTTTTGTTGTTCCGGATTTCCTTTTTAACGTTTTAAAAGTCTTATAAACTCGTCTACATCTTCTTCTGTCGTATCAAAAGAAGTTACCAGACGGATTTCATTCTTCTCTTCGTTCCAAAAATAAAAGAAGTAAGACTCCAGCATCCGGTCGATAACCGGGCGGGGCATGGTGAGGAATAACTGGTTACTTTCGGCTCTTTGAGTGAAAGTTACTTCGGGCAGTTTCTTCAATTCAGCGTAAAGTTTGGTAGCCATTGCATTGGCATGGTTGGCATTCTTCAGCCAGAGGTCGTCTGTGAGGTATGCCGTAAACTGGCAAGAGAGGTAACGCATCTTCGACGCTAGTTGGGCGGATTGTTTACGGATGAAGCGGGCTTCCGATTGCAAGTCTTTATTAAATACAATCACGCACTCTCCCATCATCAGTCCGTTCTTCGTTCCGCCAAAACTAAGAATATCGACTCCGCAGTCTACTGTCAGTTCTTTTAAGGAAAGATTCAAAGCGGCACAGGCGTTGGCTATTCTGGCTCCGTCCATGTGTACATACATACCATTCAGATGGGCAAAGTCTGTCAGACGTTTCAATTCTTCGGGAGTATAGATGGTGCCAAGTTCGGTACATTGGGAGATGTAGAGGGCTCTGGGTTGTGAATGGTGCTGATCGCCGAAACCATGCAGATAAGGTTGCATCAATTCCGGGGTAAGTTTACCGTCAGGAGTGGCAATCGGGCGAATCTGACAACCTGTCATTTTCACAGGAGAGCCGCATTCATCTACATAGATATGAGCCGTTTCCGCACAAAAGATGGAATGATACGGACGGGTCATCAGCTGCAATGCTACCACGTTGCTACCTGTTCCGTTAAATACAAACAAGGGGACACAGTTAGGCGTAAAGGTTTCCTTTATTTTCGCTACGGCTTCTTCTGTCCATTTATCATCGCCATATCCTAAAGAATGGTCTATATTAGCCCGGTTCAATGCTTCCATTACCAACGGATGCACACCGGAATTATTGTCGGAGGCAAAACTTCTCATTGTTTCTTACATTTTAATTCGTGATGCAAAGTAACAGAATTATTTCCGGAAATCCATTGAAAGGAAGAAACATAAAGCAGAAAAAGGATAAAAAACAAGAATCTCCGAAGTGCTGACTATACTGTCATTCCTCCGGAGATTCTTCTGTTCTCGTTAAAGTGTCAAACTCTTTCAGCCAATATAAACATTCACACAGAGATATACATAAAGCTCTTCATCGCACTGATCGAACTCTATTTTGCTCTCTCTTGACAACCACCCCAAAGCGGCACCCAGCTCTTTATCTTTCAGCCCGGATTTTCTCTTCAAAAGTCCATAGCTCCACTTCTCATTATTGCTAAGCAGTTGCCAAACCTTACCGGCATTCACACCGATTTCATTTCTGTTCATTTTTCTAGAGTAATTAAGAGGTTTAATACATTAGGTTAAGATTTCGCCTATAAAGATAACAAAAGGATATTGCAATTGTTTATACATCTTTACTAAAAAGTTGTTACAGAATTAATTTTAACATAAAAGCGGTGATGTGTCCCGACACAAAGGCGTTATTAGCATATGTTAAATTAGAACTTTTCTTTGCAGCCATCTGTTATTACATAAAAATCAATCCTAAACCAATTACAGCTATGGCAAAAAAAATAGCAGAACAGTTGATAGATACTCTGGTAAAATCCGGAGTTGAACGCATCTACGCCGTAACAGGCGACAGTCTGAATGAAGTAAACGAAGCAGTCAGAAAAAACGATCAAATAAAATGGATACATGTGCGCCACGAAGAAACAGGGGCGTATGCCGCTGCGGCAGAAGCACAACTGACCGGTCGCCCGGGATGCTGCGCGGGAAGTAGCGGACCGGGACATGTTCATCTGATTAACGGCTTGTATGACGCACACCGGTCCGGCGCACCGGTAATCGCCATCGCCTCTACAATTCCTACCGGAGAGTTTGGTACGGAATATTTTCAGGAGACGAATACCATCAAACTTTTTAACGATTGCAGTTATTATAATGAAGTAGCCACTACTCCCACACAATTTCCACGTATGCTCCAGTCGGCCATACAAACGGCTGTCACCCGCAAAGGGGTGTCCGTTATCGGGCTTCCGGGTGACTTGGCAAAGGCTTCTGCCGTTGCTGTCGACTCGTCGGTTATCAACTATCCTGCCCCACCGGAAGTTTGTCCGTCGGAAGAAGATCTGGCTCAATTAGCTGACATGTTAAACAAACATACACGTATCACTCTTTTCTGCGGCATCGGTTGCCGGGGAGCTCACGAGGAAGTGATTGCGCTTTCCGAGAAGCTGAACGCTCCGGTTGTATATACTTTCAAAGGAAAGATGGAGGTGCAATATGAAAATCCGTATGAAGTGGGTATGACCGGATTGTTGGGAATGCCGTCAGGCTATTACAGTATGCATGAAGCCGAAGTGCTTCTCATGCTCGGCACAGACTTTCCTTATTCCGCTTTCCTGCCGGATGACATCAAGATAGCACAGATTGATATAAAGCCCGAACGTCTGGGACGTCGTGCAAAGGTGAATATCGGACTTTGCGGTGATGTTAAACTGAGCATCCAAAGTCTATTGCGTATGCTGAATCCGAAGACAGATGATTCGTTCCTGTTGAAACAACTCAAAAGATATGAAGGAGTAAAGAAGGATCTGGCTGCTTACACGGAAGATAAAGGCGATGTAAATAAGATTCATCCCGAATATGTGATGTCCGAAATAGACAAACTAAGTTCGGACGATGCTGTGTTCACAGTAGATACGGGAATGACTTGTGTGTGGGGGGCACGTTATCTGCAAGCGACAGGCAAACGCCACATGCTGGGTTCTTTCAATCATGGTTCTATGGCAAATGCTTTGCCGCAAGCCATCGGTGCCGCACTAGCTTATCCGGATCGCCAGGTAGTGGCGCTTTGCGGAGATGGTGGCTTGTCTATGACTTTAGGAGACTTGGAAACCGTTGTACAATATAAGTTACCAATTAAAATTATCGTATTCAACAACCGTTCATTGGGAATGGTGAAGTTGGAAATGGAAGTGGACGGATTGCCGGACTGGCAGACAAATATGTTGAATCCAGACTTTGCTCAAGTGGCGGAAGCAATGGGAATGACCGGATTTAATGTCAGTGATCCGGAAGAAGTGTTGACTACCTTACTTAATGCATTTGAGTTGGACGGTCCGGTACTTGTTAATATCATGACTGATCCGAACGCACTGGCCATGCCTCCCAAAATTGAATTCGGTCAAATGGTGGGCTTTGCACAATCAATGTATAAGTTGTTAATCAACGGTCGTTCACAAGAAGTAATTGATACAATCAATTCTAACTTTAAGCATATACGGGAGGTATTTTAAGTTATTCTATTTTGAATATTTTCATAACCTCTCTCAAGGTATGACCTACTATTATTGTCAATTTCAATAAGGTAAGTCATACCTTTTTATAGTCTATCTTGAGGTGATAATCATTTTATTTTCTTATGTTTGTAATCATCAAAAAGCAAAAACACATGGAAAAGACCGACTCTTCGCCTTTATCCCGACAAGCGCTGTACGCAGATAAAAAACAATGGAATCAATTCCTTTCTATTTTTTTATTAGCAGTGGGCGTTGGTTTTACAGTGGCAGGAATTATCTTCTTCTTTGCCTACAACTGGGAGGAATTACCCAAATTTGCAAAGTTAGGAATAGTAGAAGTGTTATTAGTAGCTTCTGTCCTGCTCGCTACATTCACGCATTGGAATAAGCTCGTCAAACAAATTCTCCTGACCGGAGCTACATTCCTGATAGGCACGCTTTTAGCTGTCTTCGGACAAATCTACCAAACGGGAGCCGATGCTTACGATCTTTTCCTGGGATGGACTCTCTTCACTATTCTCTGGGCGGTTGCTATCCGTTTCGCTCCGTTATGGCTGACGTTCATCGGATTACTTTGTACTACGATATGGTTGTACAATATACAGATTGCCAGTGCCAACTCCTGGGAAATGACTTTGCTGGCCAATGCAGTAACCTGGATATGTGCCTTAACAACGATCATCACGGAATGGATGAGTGTAAAAGGTCATTTGGACAGAAACAATCGCTGGTTTGTCAGTCTTCTTTCACTGGCTACTATTATACATACCAGTTTTCTGTTAATGATGACAATCTGCGAAGAGAATGCCATATTGTCTGTTCCTCTCATAAGCACCCTCCTTTTATTCTCTGCGGGACTTTGGTATGGATGGAAAGTAAAAAGCCTGTTCTATCTGGCTATCATTCCGTTTGCTGCGTTAATGATTCTATTGACTACATTCATATCACAAAGCGGTCTTAGGGATGTTCAGATATTCTTCTACGGAGGGGTTATTGTCATCACCGGAACAACTTTACTCATTTACATCATTCTTCATCTAAAAAAGCAATGGTATGACACAGAAGCATAGCCTCACCATTCAAGCCGTATCTATTATCGGAGGAATCCTGACGGCTATTTTCTTTCTGGGATTTCTGGCACTTGCCAGAATCCTCCGCTCCGATATTTCTTGCCTGATTGTAGGAAGTATATTAATTCTCACTACCCTAACAATCAGCCGCATGGTGATCCGGTCTTTTCTGGATGCAATGAACATCACTTTATACATAGCCGGGTGTGTATTGATTGGTTTTGGTATAAATGCCAGCATTAATATCCTCTTCACTACACTTATAGGAATCAGTATTCTCACATTCTTGTTATCAAGAGGGTTTATCCTCCCCTTTCTTTCAGTCATTCTGTTTAATATATCTTTCTTCGGAGAAGCCGCCCATGTCTTTTCTTCGTTTTATCCCTTGCAAATAGCTGTAGTTCCTATCCTTGCACTATTTCTATTTGCCAACATCTTTGAAACTAAGTTGTTTGAATGTATAGGAACAAAGAATTACTTTTCCAAATACAAACCATTTCATTTCGGATTATTCATATCCGGTATCGTCTCACTGGGAGGATTATCAATCAATTATCTGATATCAGAAACAAATAGCTGGCTTGTATCCTGCATACTGTCTGTTTGTATATGGATCGGTATTCTTATAATGGTTCAACGAATCATGCAGGTCATGAAAGTGGATCATCCGGTGAATCAGATTGGTATCTATATTCTTTGTATTGTTATCTGTCTGCCTACCGTGTTTGCTCCTTATTTATCCGGCAGTTTGTTGCTGATTCTAATATGTTTCCATTATGGCTACAAAGCGGAGTGTGCTGCCTCGCTTCTTCTTTTTATCTATGCCGTTTCCAAATACTATTATGATTTGAATTTGAGCCTGCTCACCAAATCCATGACGCTTTTCTTCATCGGAATTGCATGTATTACAGCCTGGTATTTCTTCACTCAAAAAAGAACAAGACATGAAAAAGTATAGCCGAATATTGATTATTGCAAACCTGATACTGCTACTGGGATATTTCAACTGGTCGGTTTATAAAAAAGAGCAAACTTTGAAAGACGGACAGTTGATTTTGTTACAGCTAGCTCCCGTCGATCCCCGCTCTCTTATGCAAGGAGACTATATGAGGCTTAGCTACAAAGAAGCTTCATCAGATCTGCTAGACCAACAAACTGCCATACGCGGTTATGCCATACTTCAAATTGACAGTAATCAAGTAGGAAAAATAGTGCGGCTGCAAAACGCTTTAGAGCCTGTAAACGACAATGAGCTAGTCATCAAATATAAAATAGTACGTCACCGGATCTTCCTCGGTGCCGAGTCTTTCTTCTTTGAAGAGGGACAAGATACTCTTTATCAAAAAGCCGTATATGGCGGGCTGAAAGTGGATGGTAAAGGCCAAAGCCTACTCGTAGGACTGTATGACGAGAACTTCCATTATATTCAATCCGATAAATAAATAATAATGAAAAAGCCCGGACTTTCGCAAGCCCGGACTTTCTATATTCTCAAAACATCTCCTTAATCTATAGGGAAATAAGGGACTAGCAAATTGGTTTCTAGTGTAAATAAGGAGATGTTATGAAATAAAAAAAAGGGATACCTGTGGGAAATAAGGGAGGTATCCCTTTCTATAAGAAGAACAGAATTGGAAGGATTGACTTTCACAAGCCAAATCCTTCACTC
>DXOJ01000132.1 GCA_019412865.1 Bacteroides sp.
CGTAAATGCTAAAATGGTATTTTTCGACTTCTCGCTGAAGATGATCGTACTGTTGAAGCAATAATAAATATATAACTTATGGAATATAAACTTCATAATGGGAGCGGCGGCCTTTGCTGCAAAGGATGTTCCCGACAAGATAAAAAACTGAATACCTACGACTGGCTGGCAGATATACCGGGCAATGCGGAGGAGAGTGACATGGTAGAAGTGCAGTTCAAGAATACCCGGAAGGGATATTTTCGGAACAGCAACAAGATCAAGCTGGAAAAAGGAGATGTAGTTGCCGTAGAAGCAGCTCCGGGTCATGACATCGGAGTAGTTACATTAACGGGCCGGCTCGTTCCGCTGCAAATGAAGAAAGCAAACTTCAAGGCAGACACGGAAATCAAACGTGTCTACCGGAAAGCGAAGCCAGTGGATATGGAGAAGTTCAACGAAGCGAAAGCCAAAGAACATGCTACCATGATCCGTGCACGCCAAATTGCATTGAACCTTAATCTGGATATGAAAATCGGTGACGTGGAGTATCAGGGAGATGGTAATAAGGCTATTTTCTACTACATCGCTGATGAACGGGTAGACTTCCGTCAGTTAATCAAAGTATTGGCCGAAGCTTTCCGCGTACGTATTGAAATGAAACAAATCGGTGCCCGTCAGGAAGCCGGACGTATCGGCGGAATCGGTCCGTGCGGACGCGAGCTCTGCTGTGCCACATGGATGACGAGTTTTGTTTCTGTGTCTACCAGTGCTGCCCGTTTTCAGGACATTTCACTAAATCCGCAAAAACTTGCCGGACAGTGTGCTAAACTGAAATGTTGCCTGAACTATGAGGTAGACTGTTATGTAGAAGCTCAAAAACGACTTCCTTCGAGAGAGATAGAGTTGGAAACAAAGGATGGTACTTTCTATTTCTTCAAGGCGGATATTCTAAGCAATCAGGTTTCTTACTCTACGGATAAGAATTTCCCTGCCAATTTGATTACAATCAGCGGCAAACGTGCTTTTGAAGTCATCTCCATGAATAAGAAAGGGATGAAACCGGACAGCTTGATCGAAGAGGAAAAGAAACCGGAACCGAAGAAACCGATCGACTTGCTGGAACAGGAAAGTGTGACCCGCTTCGACCGCAGCCGGAATAATAAAGATGGCGGCAACAACGCTAACCGGAACAATAAAAAGAAGAAGAAGGGAAACAATAATAGTAATAATAACGGCAACCGCCCGCAACAACAAGCGGAAGGCGGAAATCGTCCGCAACAATCTCAACGGGAGAATGATAACCGCCCGCAGTCGTCAGAAAACGGCAACAGAGGGGAAAGAGATAACCGTCCGAGAAACAACAATAACAACCGGAACAGAGGACAGAATCAGGGACGGAACAACGAAAACAGACGTCCGGAAAGGGGACAGAACCAAGAACGTCCGCAAGGTCAGGAACGTCCACAAGGACAGGAACGCCCGCAGCAACAAGACCGCCAACGGGAACAGCAAGGACAGGAACGTCAGGAACGCCGTCCTAATCAGGAGCGTCCTTCCAGACCGGAAAGAAATCAGAATCAGGAGAAACTGCCAAATAATGAAAAGCCTACTCAAGAATAGTTTATTTGTTCTATTCAGCGCTTGCTTACTGACAGCCTGCAATGAAAATACGGTGTATCACTCTTATCAATCCCTTCCCGACGAGGGATGGGAAAAGAGTGATACACTCTCTTTTCAGATTCCTATCACCGACAGTATTCCCACTACCCTCCGGCTTTTTGCGGAAGTCCGCAACAGAATAGAATATCCTTATCATGACCTCCATTTATTTATCAGTCAGAATCTACAAGATTCTACCGTATGGCGTACTGATACCATTGTTTTCAGTCTGGCTGATTCTACAGGAAGATGGACGGGACACGGATGGGGAAGCATTTACCAATCGGAAACTTTTATCAAGTCCGTCCTCCCCTTGCGTTCCGGCAACTACACGATCAAAGTGATAAACGGAATGAAAGATGAAAAGCTACAAGGATTGAGCGATGTAGGTATCCGTATTGAAAAACAGTGAAAGTTAAAGCCTTCTGCCACGACCTGCATCAATCCGCAGGAAGATGAACAACAATATCGTAAATCCCCATAAGGAAGAGCCTCCATAGCTAAAGAAAGGCAATGGAATACCAATCACCGGAGTCAACCCCAGTACCATACCGACATTGATAAATAAGTGGAAAAGGAAAATACTGACGACCGAATATCCATAAACCCGGCCAAAATTAGAAGTCTGCCGTTCGGCCAGGAAAATTAATCGCAAAATCAAAATAAGGAAAGCCAGCAGGACAGCAGCCGAACCCACAAAACCTTGTTCTTCACCTACTGTACAAAAAATAAAGTCGGTATCCTGTTCGGGCACGTACTTCAACTTCGTTTGTGTACCATTCAGGAATCCTTTCCCTGTTAGCCCGCCGGAACCAATGGCAATCTTAGATTGGTTCACGTTATATCCGGCACCGGTCAAATCTTCTTCCAAACCAAGCACTACCTTTATACGGACTTGTTGATGAGATTCCAATATATTATCAAATACATAATTACTGGAATACAGGAAGCCGATAGAACCGATTGTAAACAGAGCAATCAGGAAATAGGTACGTTGCCGCTCACTTAATGCCAGATAAATCAGATAGCCTATCACAACAGCACAAAGCGCCCATTGCACCCAAACCAGGCTAAAGTGTACCCAGTATTCCGATATTAAATAGGCTATCAGCAATATGCCCAGACTTCCACCAATGATATTACGGGTAGCAGGCCATTTCTTGCGATATACCCACACCATGCCACCAGCAAATAAGAGGATTAATAGTAATACGATAAATTCGCCTAACGGCGTTGGGGTATCGGCTATAAATACTTCGTCAAAACGGATGCCGACCACAAAGTAGATTACGGCGCATACGCCTGCAAAAAGTACTACTCCCGGCATTCCTTCACGGTAAAGAACCAGAAAAAAGGCGAGATAAACCAATGCAGAACCTGTCTCTCGCTGACCAATAATCAATAACATCGGAAGAAGAATGATGAATCCCAGGATAAAGGCACATTTTTCTTTTTTGATGCTGAATGAATAAGAGTTCATATACTTGGCCAAAGCCAAGGCCGTAGCAAACTTGGCAAACTCGGCAGGTTGCAAGCTAACAGGCCCCATCACCAGCCAGGAGCGTGAGCCTTTTGTGTCCGGTGCAATGAAGATAGTGACGATGAGCAAGAGAATCATCCCCACATATACAATGTACGCGAACATATCATACATACGGTCTTCCAGCATCAACAAAACAAATCCAAGTCCGAAGGAGCAGATAATCCACACAAACTGTTTACCGGCACGGGTTGAAAAATCCAGAAAGTCACGTTCACCATAGTCGTAACTGGCTCCGCAAACGCTGAACCATCCGCCAACAATCAGGAGCAGGTAAATAAAAATCGTTACCCAGTCCAGTGATTTCCACAAACTATCGTTCCTCGTTACCATACAATATCACTCTGTTACTAATTTCTTCCGCTCTTAATTCATTTTCCGGTGATAACTTCCCGTTTATATATTGTTCCATCATCAACGCACCCACCGGCACACCATAAGTAGCTCCCCAACCACCATTCTCCACATAGACGGCAATAGCTATCTTGGGTTTGTTCATAGGTGCAAAGCCCATAAATACCGAGTGGTCGTGCCCACGATTCTGTGCAGTACCTGTTTTACCACAGGCCTCCAGCCCCGGAACCATCACGGACAGCATACGACAGGTACCGCCGGTGGCCGCGCCACGCATCCCTTCTACTACTGATTCATAATGTCTCTTCTCAATAGTGGTATAACGCGGTACACGATAGATGCTATCTAACTGGTTGTCCTGGATTTCCTTTACAATATGCGGTGTCACGAAATATCCTCTGTTGGCAATCGTCGCTCCTAAGTTGGCTATTTGAAGGGGAGTGGACAGAACCTCTCCCTGTCCGATAGAGATACTGATTACAGTCAATCCGTTCCAATGTCCGCGATAGGCTTTATCGTAGAATTGTGCATTCGGAATCAATCCTCGTTTCTCTCCCGGTAAATCGACGCCCAGTTTGTAGCCAAATCCCTGCGAAACCATGTGGTCTTTCCAGACCGTAATGGCGTTTTGCGGCGAACCGTATTTACGATCGCCAAACATACGGAACAGTCCCCAACAGAAATAGGAGTTGCACGATGTAGCAATAGCCGGAATCAATGGCAAGGGAGATCCGTGAGCATGGCAGCCTACTGTCAATCTTCCGTAATGGAACCCATGTGAGCAAGGGAATGCCGGACTTTGTTCAGTGATGATTCCTTCTTGCAGGAACGTCAGTCCTTGCGCTGTCTTGAACGTAGATCCCGGAGGATACACTCCCATCAGGGCACGATTCAAAAGCGGTTTAGTCATATCACGTTGCAAAGCCAGATGATTCTTACCACGCTGGCGGCCAATCATCAAATGCGGGTCATAATTGGGAGAGGATACCAGACAAAGGATTTCTCCGGTTTCCGGTTCGATAGCCACAATACTTCCAATCTTATTCTTTAATAAACGTTCACCCAGCATCTGTAAGTCAATATCCAGACTCAATGTCAGGTTCTTGCCGGGAACGGAAGGACGGTCATATTCACCATCCATATAATGCCCTTGGATACGACCGTGTGCATCACGAAGCAGAATCTCAATTCCTTTCTCGCCACGAAGGTACTTTTCATACGATTTCTCGACTCCTAACTTGCCGACATAATCCCCACGGATGTAGTATCCTTCTTCATCCGCTTCCATTTCTTTTGCGGAGACTTCTCCTATATCTCCCAAAGCATGGGCGGCAGCATTGTACGAATATTGACGAATGGTACGCCGTTGGATATAAAAGCCACGAAACTTAAACAGCTTTTCCTGAAAGACACCACATTCTTCCGCCGAAAGTTGCGACATAAACAACTGGTTGGTATAGCGGGAATACCCCGGATTGCGGCGACGGTCTTTCATGTCGCTCATAATTTTGAGAAACTGCGCACGGGTGATATTCAGCGATTGGCATAAATCGAGTGTGTCCAGATTCTCTATTTCCTTTGGCACGATCGTTATGTCGTATGCCGGCTGGTTGAATACCAATAGTTTACCGGTCCGGTCATAAATAGCGCCACGCGAGGGGTACTGGATTTTATTCAGAAAAGCGTTACTATCAGCATTCTTCTTGTAGTCATCGGTCGTAATCTGCAATACAAAAAGACGTATCAGATAAATCAAAACAATGGAGATAGCAATGCCTCCGATTACAAATTTGCGCTTCTCTAAGATATAATCTTTTGCCATCGTTACTTCTTAATCCCTTCTATAGCTATGATACAGGTTACAGTCAGAATAGTGCAAAGAAGCACTCGCAACAGTAACAGCCAAATGCTGGTAAATGAGAAGAACTCAATGGAGAGTAATGCCAGACTGTGCACAAAAACACTTGCAGTAGTATATTTTAAGAAAGGACTGATTCCCATCGTCTTGAAAGAGGGAATAAGGCTGTCCGGATTATCACGGGGCATGAACAGACGAAGCAAAGAGGGACGGAGAAAGGCAAGCAATACGGTAGCTGCCGCATTCATTCCCGGAGTATCAGAGAATATATCAATGGTCAGCCCGAAGAAAAAAGCCCACAACATCAGTTCATTCCGGGAAGTACCGGAGCTGAATTTCAGAATAAAATAGATATAGAGAAAAGGAGTAGCATAGCCGGCAATATGTACACTATTAAGGATTAGCACCTGAAGAAGTACCAAGCCGATAAACCATCCGATTCTATGTATATAAGTAATAATCATTCTTTCATCACCTTGTTTTCAAGTTTCTTCTGTTCTTCCTGACCTGTCCGGGCTACCACCCGAACGTCACTCAACTTACCGAAATCAGTAGCCAGCCTGATTTTCAACAGATAGGAAAGTCCGTCATTAGAGTCGGACATATCATCTACCGTCCCCACCATTATACCTTCGGGAAAGACGGTGGAGAAACCACTGGTGACTACTGTATCTCCCAAATTAAACTCTGCATGACGAGGCAGGTCTTTCAGATAAGCATAGCGCGAATCTCCATGTTCCCATTTCAGGTAGCCGAAATAATCACTGCCGATAATCTTGCAACTGATATTCGACTTGCTGTTCAGTACCGAAATCACCACCGAGTAGGAAGGAGATGTTTCATAAACAATCCCTACAATCCCATTACCGTCCACTACTCCCATTTCGGAGCGAATACCGGAAGAGGAACCTTTATCGAGCGTGATATAATTATCAACCAGATTCAAACTGTTCTTTATCACATGCGCTTTAAACAACTGATAATCCGCTTGCGGCACCTGCCGGATGCTGTTGATTGCCATAGAATCGAGCTGCTGCTCTCTCAATGCTTTTTCCAGATTAGTGATCTGTTGTTCGAGCACCATGTTGCGATCCAATAGATCTTCGTTGACTGATTTCAGATGAAAATAAGAGGAAATCCCTCCCGAAACTTCATAAACCGCCCCCACAACCGTATTGGCAGAAGTGAAGAATGCACTCTGCTGATAACGGTTGAACCGAAATAACAAAACAAAACTGGCTACCTCCAATAAGATGAAGAGGAACCAGTAATTGTATTTCAGAAGGAAGTTTAATAAATTCCTCATCCCCGGTTTATCTCATTAAGAAAGAGAAACGGTCTACGTTCTTCAATGCCACTCCTGTACCTTTGGCAACTGCATGCAAAGGATCTTCCGCAATATGGAAAGGAATGTTGATCTTGTCGGTCAAACGCTTATCCAATCCACGAAGCAATGCACCACCTCCGGAGAGATAGATACCATTGTGTACAATATCAGCATACAGTTCAGGAGGCGTATTTTCCAATGCACTCAAGATAGCCGTTTCGATCTTTGAAATAGATTTCTCCAAACAGTGAGCCACTTCCTGATAGCATACAGGCACTTCCATCGGAAGAGCTGTGATACGGTTCGGACCATGAACGATATAATCTTCCGGAGCGTCTTCACCCAGTTCGGTTAAAGCAGCACCCACGTTGATTTTGATACGTTCGGCCATACGCTCGCTGACTTTCACATTGTGCTGACGGCTCATGTATTCGCGAATATCTTCCGTCAGGTCATCACCGGCAGTACGGATGGAGTTGTTGGAAACGATACCTCCCAAAGAGATAACGGCAATTTCCGTAGAACCACCACCTATATCAACAATCATGTTTCCTTCCGGAGCTTCTACGTCGATACCGATACCGATTGCCGCAGCCATCGGTTCGAAAATCAAATAGACGTCACGACCGCCGGCATGTTCCGCAGAGTCACGGACAGCACGGAGTTCAACTTCCGTACTTCCCGAAGGAACGCCAATCACCATGCGAAGAGAAGGTGAAAACAAATGGTTGCGAGTATTCACCTGCTTTATCAAACCGCGCATCATCTGCTCGCAAGCATAGAAGTCGGCAATCACTCCGTCTCTCAACGGACGGATGGTACGTATGTTTTCGTGGGTTTTTTCATGCATCAACTTCGCCTTTTCCCCCACGGCAATCATCTTTTCTGTACGGCGATCCAGAGCTACAACCGAAGGCTCATCCACCACGATTTTTCCGTTCGTGATGATGATAGTATTGGCTGTGCCCAAGTCCATTGCTATCTCTTGTGTAAAAGAAAATAATCCCATTTTTTTATTTACTATTTGACAATTTACTATTTACTATTTGATACATACTTATTACTATCTGACAATCAAATCCATATTGCCGAACGGCTGAATAGTAAATTGTAAATTGTCAAATAGTAAATCGCTTTAGTGTTTAAAATGACGGATACCGGTAGTCACCATCGCCATACCGTGCTCATTGCAATAAGCAAAGGATAAATCGTCTTTTACCGAACCTCCCGGTTGGATAACAGCCGTAATACCTTCTTTATCTGCAATTTCCACACAGTCGGGGAACGGGAAGAAGGCATCGGAAGCCATTACTGCACCATTCAGGTCGAAGCCGAATGATTTGGCTTTTTCAATTGCTTGTTTCAATGCGTCTACACGTGAAGTCTGTCCTACACCGCTTGCAAGAAGTTGTTTATCCTTTGCCAATACGACGGCGTTGGATTTGCTGTTCTTTACAATTTTGTTGGCAAACAACATATCTTCCACTTCTTCCGGAGTAGGAGTTTTGTCTGTCACGGTTTTCAGGTCGGCTACCGTTTCAATATTAGTATCTTTATCCTGCACCAATACGCCATTCAGCAAAGCGTGGAATTGTTTCTTAGGCAATTTAGCTTCCTTACGAACGAGGATGATGCGGTTCTTTTTCTGTCCCAGGATTTCGAGTGCATCCACATCATAATCCGGCGCGATAATCACTTCGAAGAAAATCTTGTTGATTTCTTCCGCAGCTTCTTTGTCGATGACACCATTCGTAATCAATACACCGCCGAAAGCAGAAACCGGATCACCGGCCAATGCGTCTTTCCAAGCTTCCAAAACTGTAGCACGGGAAGCTAATCCGCAAGCGTTGTTGTGTTTCAGGATAGCGAAAGTGAGGTCATCGAATTCGTCGATCAGGTCAACGGCTGCGTTGATGTCGAGAAGATTGTTATAAGAGATTTCTTTTCCGTGAATCTGGTCGAACATTGCTTCCAGATTTCCGTAGAAATAACCTTTCTGATGTGGGTTCTCACCGTAACGAAGTTGCTTCTGGCTATTAACAGAGCAACGGAAAGCAGAACCTTCGCCGGCATCGAAATAATTGAAAATAGCCGAATCGTAGTGAGAAGAAACGGCAAATGCTTCTTTAGCCATCCAGCGACGTTCTTCAAGTGAAGAAGTAGCGCCGTGCTCCATCAACATATCCAATAATGGTTTGTATTGAGCTTGAGAAGCTACGATGATTACATCGTTATAGTTCTTGGCTGCGGCACGAATCAGTGAGATTCCGCCTATATCGATTTTTTCAATAATGTCTGCTTCAGATGCACCGGAAGCTACGGTAGCTTCGAACGGATACAAATCAACAATAACCAGATCTATCTCGGGAATTTCATATTTCTCAATCTGTTGCATATCCTGTTCCAGGCCGCGACGACAAAGAATACCTCCGAAAATTTTCGGATGTAATGTCTTTACTCTACCACCGAGAATAGAAGGATAAGTGGTCAAATCTTCCACTGCCTTACAAGGATATCCCAATGATTCAATAAACTGACGAGTTCCGCCTGTTGACAAAAACTCTACTCCCTCTTCATGAAGTTTGGTAATAATTTCATCCAAACCTTCTTTATGGTATACAGATACCAATGCAGTTTTTATTCTTTTAGACTCTGACATTGAATTGCTTATTAAGTATTTGATGCGCAAAGTTACGAAATATTGTTTATCGTACGTAATAAATAAGGTGTGAATTAATAAAAAAAAGCGTTGACTCTCCTCAACGGAAAATCAACGCCTCTTCGCATATATGCTATCTATTCAAAAACTATTACCAGATAGATACTCGTTTTTCTTTAGGTACGAACATCGAATCCTGTTCGGTGATTTTGAATGCTTCATACCAATTCTGGATATGAGGAAGAGCACCGTCCACACGCCATTTGCCTAATGAGTGAGGATCAAGTTTGGTTAATCGGAGAATTTCTTCCGGACGGATATTTCCTGCCCACACATTAGCGTAAGCCAGGAAGAAACGTTGTTCCGGAGTAAATCCGTCAACAATTTCCAGCGGTGCGGCTTCTGTTGCATTCTTGAATGCCTGGAAAGAAACTTGCAAACCTCCATGGTCGGCGATGTTCTCTCCAAGTGTCAGGCTACCGTTTGCGTGTACGCCCGGAGCTACTTCAATGCTGTCAAAGAAGTTCACCATTACTTGGGCACGTTCTTCGAACTTTTTAGCATCTTCTTCTGTCCACCAGTCTTTCAGGTTTCCGTCTTTGTCATATTGACGTCCCTGATCGTCAAATCCATGAGTCATTTCATGGCCGATGACCACGCCGATTGCACCGTAGTTCATAGCATCGTCCGCATTCATATCGAAGAACGGAGGTTGCAGGATGGCTGCCGGGAAGCAGATTTCATTGGTAGTCGGGTTATAATAAGCGTTAACAGTCTGAGGAGTCATCAACCATTCATCCTTGTCTACCGGTTTGCCGGCTTTAGCAATCATTTCGTTGTAATCCCATTGGTTCGCACGTTCAATATTTGCCCAGTAAGAATCATTTTTGATCTCCAGTGCAGAGTAATCTTTCCATTTATCAGGATAACCGATTTTTACATGGAAGGTAGCCAGTTTCTCCAATGCTTTTTCCTTGGTCGGTTCGCTCATCCATTCCAGACCTTTGATGCGTTCACCCAAAGAAGTTTGCAGGTTCTTCACCAGTGTAACCATACGTTCTTTAGCAGCAGCGGGGAAGTACTTTTCTACGTACATCTGTCCTACCACTTCGCCAAGCACACCGTCTACGGTGCTCACAGAACGTTTCCAACGAGGTTGCATTTCTTTCTTGCCGGACATTGTTCTGCTGTAGAAGTCGAAGTTCTGTGCTTCAAAAGCATCGCCCAGATAGGAAGCGGCAGCATCTATCAATCCCCATTGGAGATATAGTTTCTGATCGTCCAGCGATACGGTGTTAATCACATCGGCTACTTCCTTCATGGCAGCAGGCTGACCGATGTTCACTTCTTTCAGGTCTTTCAAACCGGAAACGGTGAAATAAGTATCCCAGTCGAAAGTCGGGAAGTTCTTTTTCAACGTTGCCATGTCCATCTTGTTATAATTAGCATGAGGATCACGCAATTCCACTTGTGAACGAGCTGCTTTTGCCAGACGGGTTTCGATGTTCATCACTGCTTTCACCGCTTTCTGTGCAGTAGCTTCATCATAACCTGCCAACTGGAACATCTTGGCGATGTGTTCCTGATATTTGTTACGGATATTTTTAGTCTGTTCGTCATCTTCCAGATAATAGTCGCGTTGTCCCATTCCGATACCTCCCTGATAGGTTTGTACGATATTCATGGAACTGTTCATATCGTCTGCACTTACGAACATGGTGAAGTAAGGACGGATGCCTTTCTTCTGGCTTTCGGCGATATATGCATAGATCTCTCCTTTATCCCTGAGAGCGTCAATGGCTGCCAGTTCCGCTTTGATCGGAGCTACACCTTCCTGATTCAGTTTTACGCTATCCATTGCGATATTATAAAGATCGCCTACTTTCTGGGCAGCACTGCCCGGTGCGTTATCTTTCTTTGCTGCCAATTCGGCAATCAATGCTTTCAGTTGTTCACGACTATTTTCGCGCAACATATCGAATGTGCCAAAACGTGAATACTCGTCTGTCAGCGGATGATCTTTCACCCAACCTCCACAGGCATATTGATAAAAACTTGCACCCGGCACAGCCGTGGTATCCAGATTAGCAAGGTCGATACCGGACGTCAGCACGGCCTCTTTCTTACTGTTACATCCTGTTGTCATAAGGCATACGGCAAGAATTGGTAAATACTTGGTTACTTTCATACTCATATAATATGTTATAGAATTATCATGTTATTGGAAAGGTAGTTCTAGCCTTTCACTTCTTCCAGTTCCATCGAAACCCGCTCCCACTCTTCAACAATAGTATCCAACTGCTGTTTCAGTTTCTGATGCTGCTCATACAGTTTCATATCCGAAGCTCCTTCGGGAGTGGCCATTTTCACTTCGATGATGGCTATGGCTGCTTCGGTTTCTTCGATCGAGGTTTCGCAATCCGCAACTTGGCGCTCGAGTTTCTTCACTTTCTTATTCAGTTCTTTTTGAGCTTCATAAGAGAGTTTGTTTTCCGAAGGTTGTGCGGCTTCCTGTTCATTATTTCCTTTGGCAGATGCCGTAGGAGAAGTGGATAAGCCTGCCCCTTTCTGAAGTTCGTTCAAGCTATCTATCTTTTTCTTTTGCAGAAATTCATAGATACCGCCGAGGTGTTCTTTTACCAGTCCGCCACCGAACTCATATACTTTAGTCGCAAGTCCATCCAAAAAATCACGGTCGTGGCTGACAAGAACTACGGTTCCGTCAAATTCGCAGATCGCTTCTTTCAATACGTCTTTCGAACGCATATCCAAGTGATTGGTCGGTTCGTCCAGAATCAGGAAGTTTACGGGTTCCAGAAGAAGTTTAATCATTGCCAATCGGGTACGTTCTCCACCGGAGAGGACTTTCACTTTTTTGTCCGAGGCTTCGCCTCCAAACATGAAAGCTCCCAGTATATCACGTATTTTCAGACGGATATCGCCCGTAGCTACCCGGTCGATCGTATCAAATACAGTCAGGTTCTCATCCAGCATTTGCGCCTGATTCTGTGCAAAATAGCCGATTTGTACATTATGACCGATGGTGAGCTTACCATCAAAGTCAATCTCTCCCATGATACACTTTACCAATGTAGATTTACCCTCTCCATTCTTACCGACGAAAGCTACTTTCTCTCCCCGGTTGATAGTGAGGTTTACATCATGGAAAACAACATGGCTGCCATACGCTTTGCGCACATCTTCGCAAATCACAGGATAGTTTCCGCTACGGCTGGCAGGAGGAAACTTCAAACGAAGCGAGGAGTTATCTTCTTCATCTATTTCAATGCGGTCTATTTTATCCAGCTGTTTGATACGGCTCTGCACCTGTACGGCTTTGGTAGCTTTATAGCGGAAGCGTTCGATGAAGTCTTCCGTATCCTGTATCTGTTTCTGTTGGTTTTCGTATGCACGAAGCTGTTGTTCGCGACGTTCTTTACGCAGGACTACAAATTCATCATATTTCACTTTGTAGTCATAGATCTGGCCGCAAGTGATTTCGATGGTACGGGTCGTTACATTATTGAGGAAAGCACGGTCGTGGCTGACCAATACGACTGCATTGGCACGTGTAGCCAGAAAGTTTTCCAGCCATTGGATACTTTCAATATCGAGGTGATTGGTCGGCTCGTCGAGCAAAAGCACATCCGGGCGACGCAAAAGCAATTTTGCCAATTCGATACGCATACGCCATCCGCCGGAAAATTCCGAAGTAGAACGTTCGAAGTCCTCCCGGCTGAATCCCAGTCCGAGCAGAGTCCGTTCAATTTCCGCTTGATAGTTTGTACCGCCCATCATCAGGAAACGGTCGTTTTCATGTGTGAAACGGTCTATCAACTGATGGTATTCTTCCGAATCGTAGTCTGTCCGTTCGGCTAGTTCCTGATTCATCCGTTCCAGCCTCGCCTGAAGTTCAAAAATATGTTCAAATGCCAGTTCCGCCTCTCCCATCACCGTCCGATTGTCGGAGAGAATCATGACCTGCGGCAAATATCCGATGGTTACATCTTTCGGAGTGGCTACAATGCCATGTGTCGGCGACTGCAAGCCGGCTAATATTTTCAGCATGGTTGATTTGCCGGCACCATTCTTACCGACCAACGCAATGCGATCTTTCTTATTAATTACATAGCTGACATCCTCAAAAAGCGGCGTCGCATTAAATTCTACTGATAATCCTTCTACTGAAATCACTTCTGCTTCTGATTTATAACATTTTGGACTGCAAAGATACTGAATATTTATTAGATACAGCTTAGTATTATACGTTATGAAAAACAAAAAAGCAGTCATTCTTATTGAATGACTGCCCTCTATCTTTACCAATGTCTCTTCTTTAGAACAACTTAGCAGGATATTCGCCGGCATCTACTAATGCCTGAATCTTGTCTACTACGCTCTGACGGTCTTCCGGATAAGTAACACCGAACCATTTGCTGGTAGTATCCAGTACTTCAACAGTAGCGGTTCCGTCATTAATCAATTTATCCACCATCAATGGGATGAAGAATTCGCTCTTCAGGTTTTTCATATTCTTCGGATCGCTAAGGAAAGTCTTGAAGAATTCCTGGCTGTAAGCGAAGTAATCAGGAGTGAAGCCCCAGAAGTTCATACTTACCGGAGTAGTGTCGGGAGTAGCAGTCCATTCACCATCATCACCGATATATTTCACTTCACCATCAAGACGTTGAATCTTCGTACGTTCTACTACAGATGTCAACAATCCTTTAGCATCTGTGCTACAGATACCACGAGATACCGTACCGCTTTCGCTCAAGGTATTTCCTACACGGAAACCTACCATTGAATAAACGTTCTCTGAATTTTCAGGAAGAGCTGAAAGGAATTTACCCATTACCTGGAAAGAATCGCGACCATAAAAGTCATCGCAGTTGATTACTGCAAACGGTTCTTTAATCACATCAGCACCCATCATTACTGCATGGTTTGTACCCCATGGTTTTGTACGGTCTGCCGGACAAGTAAAGCCTTCCGGAAGATCGTTGATAGACTGAAATACCAGTTCGCAAGGGATGTGACCTTCGTATTTGGAAATAATTTTATCACGGAAATCTTGCTCAAAATCTTTGCGGATTACAAATACAAGCTTACCAAATCCGGCATTGATAGCATCATAGATAGAGTAATCCATAATAGTTTCGCCATTAGGACCCAGTCCGTCTAATTGCTTCAAGCCTCCATAACGGCTACCCATACCGGCTGCCAATAAGAATAAAGTTGGTTTCATAAATTGTGTAATATTAAAAGGTTAGTGA
>DXOJ01000133.1 GCA_019412865.1 Bacteroides sp.
TTTTTATGTTATATAACACTTTATTGAGCACTTTTTTACCGTTTTTGTAATAAAAAAGCATTTTAGGAGCTCATTTTGGATGCTTTTCGAGATATTCAGACCAAATTCTTGCCGCTTCTTCCACCATTTTAGCGCAAGGACGCTTGCTATAATATTGAGCAGTACGCTCTTCCGGAATCGTTGAAACGGGATCTTTTTTCTTTAATCCCAACAATTCGCCACAAATCAGCGAGCCGTTACGCTTCTTAAATTCAGCCGCCAGTTCTTGCACCACCGCATAATTGGCAGCTTTTCCTTCCCGGTCTGTCGCTTCCGTAGCGCCGGTTTCCAAGCCCGCCACCAAAAACATGCCGCAGGCAGCTCCACACGTTTCGCGCATTCGTCCTATTCCCCCGCCAAAGGAAGCACCCATACGTAACGCCTGTTCCTGTGTAAATCCATACATATCTGCAAAGGCTGCTACCACCGACTGCGAACAGTTATATCCGCTCTTAAAAAGCTCCACTGCTTTCTGTATTCTATCTTCCATAAACTATTTTGCATTTTTATTTCGCACAAAAATATAAGACGCCCGTAAATTGAGTATTACTATCCTATAATATTTCCAACGCCATCGGACAATGGTCGGAATGTACGGCCTCATTCAGGATATACGCCCGTTTCAACAGCGGGCGTACCGGCTCACTGACCATACAATAGTCAATTCTCCAACCCTTATTTTTGGCACGCGAATTAAAACGATAGCTCCACCAGGTATATTCCTGTTTTTCGGGACAAAGCGTACGGAAAGAATCCACATACCCCGCAGACAGGAAACGTGTCATCCACTCCCGTTCTTCAGGAAGGAAACCACTGTTTGTTGCATTCCGGACAGGATCATGAATGTCGATCGGCTCATGGCAGATATTATAATCACCACAAAGAATCAAATTGGGACGGGACTTCTGCAACTCCATCACATACTTTTGAAAATCTTCCAGCCACACCATTTTAAAAGCCTGGCGTTCGTCCCCGCTCGTTCCCGAAGGGTGATAAACACTGACTACCGATAAGTCTCCGAAATCCGCCCGGATAAAACGTCCTTCATTATCATAAGCCTCCATTCCCATCCCATATTCCACATGGTCCGGTTCCTGCTTGGTAAGTATGGCCACTCCACTGTATCCTTTCTTCTGCGCCGAATACAAATAAGACTTGTAACCCAACGCTTCAAACACCTCTCCCGGATACTGGTCCGGTTGCAGTTTCGTCTCTTGCAGACAAAGAATATCAGGATTCTCCTGCGCCAGCCATTCCGGCAAACCTTTAGATACGGCAGCACGTAATCCGTTCACATTATAAGTAATAATCTTCATCGATCTATATATATTGATTTATATTCATTTTATGAAAACAAAAGCATGATATTCAGTACCGAAACAATAATGGCAATCGAATACAACACAAACGTGCTCCAACGACTATTGACATAATCTCCCATCACCTTTCGGGAAGACGTCAGTCCCACCTGCAAAAATACCGTGAAAGGTAATTGAATACTAAGTATCATCTGCGAAATAATCAATCCTTTGAAAGGATCTCCAATAAAGAAAATCAGCAATAAGGCAATTCCCAGAGATAAAAGGACTCCTACCTGCGAGTGGCTGTCTTTGATATGATACGATTCACCGAAAATACCCGCAAAGATGGAACCTGCCGCCATTCCGCTCGTAATGGTGGATGAAATACCCGCCATCAGCAATGCCAGTGCAAATACGATGGCAGCATTACTTCCCAACAAAGGTTCGAGCAATGACTTAGCCTGTTGCAGTTCCTCTACCTGAATACCGCTTTTAAAGAAAGTAGCGGCAGCCAGAAGAATCATGGCACTGTTAATCGCCCAGCCGACAATCATAGAGAAAAGAGTATCAAACAACTCATATTTCAAGACCTTCTTAATAGAAGCATCATCTTTCTTATTATATTCGTGACTCTGAATCACCTCCGAATGAAGAAACAGATTATGAGGCATCACTACCGCTCCCAACACACTCATGATAATCAGCATACTTCCTTTCGGAAAAGAAGGAGTCACCCACCCTGCTGTCGCAGCCGGCCAGTCTATTTCCACCAGAAACAGTTCGTAGATAAACGAAAGCCCGATAACAGAGACAAATGCAATGATGGAACGCTCTATCTTCTTATACGAATTAGTGAAAAGCATGATAGAGACAAAAAGCGTAGTCAACACAGCTCCCCATATAATAGGAATATCAAAGAGCATTTCCAACGCAATGGCACCTCCCAGAATTTCCGCTAAAGAAGTAGAAATCGACGCCAATACCGCCGTACCAAGAATAGGTCGCGACACCCATTTGGGAGTGTATTTAGTGGCCGCCTCCGAAAGGCAAAGTCCGGTAACAATCCCCAGGTGGGCAACGTTGTGCTGAAGCACAATCAGCATAATAGTGGACAATGTAACCACCCAAAGTAAGGAATAGCCAAATTCGGAACCGGCGGCGAAGTTAGAAGCCCAGTTTCCCGGATCAATAAATCCTACCGTAACCAGAAGCCCCGGACCAATATATTTAAAAACATCCAGTCCACCCAGATAGCGTTTATGATCTTTGCGTTTTAAGTCTTGAAAAATATTCTTCATTTTTGCATAATAGTTTTAACCTTACAAATATACTTATAAATAACGAGTGAAGGTCAATTTTAGTTCAAAATACCGACAAGTAAGTAAACAACACCCGGATACTCCCCCTCTATGGAT
>DXOJ01000134.1:0-9727 GCA_019412865.1 Bacteroides sp.
CAGTGATATGCAATCGCTCCCAGTTCGAATTCAATCTGTTTCATAATTGCTTTGTATTCCTTCGGGCTCAGCTTATTTCCTGAAGGAGATACGTCAATCAGTCGTCGAATCAAACCAGATTTTGCATCTGTAATCTTTACCGGCTTGTTGGTACCCATGAACAAAAAACATTTGAATCGGTTGGAGTAAGTCGATTTGAACTTCTCATTTACGGTCATCAGCTCATGGGACACCAAGCTGTTTAACCTGGTATTATCCTCAATTCTTGACAAATCGCCATCATGCTGGATCGCAACAAGCGGATTACTCTTGAATGCCTCCAATGCAAAAGAATTACTGGACGACCCCAGAGCTTTTGCGTCAAAGACCGAATAATACCCTTCAAAGAGCTGCTGAATAATATTGAGAACTGTGGATTTACCTGTTCCGGCAGCTCCATACAGAACCATAAATTTTTGCAGTTTTTTCGATTCTCCACATACCACAGAACCGATAGCCCATTCAATTTTCTGTCGCTCAGCCTCAGAGTACAGAGTAGACATCAATTGGTCATAAGCAGACAAATCGCCAGCTTCAAGCGGATATTTCAGCTTTTTACTGGCGTAATCTTTTTTATCGGTTTTTGTGTTGGAGAATATCAATTTGTCATCCAGCATGTGGAAAGAATCCCGCATTTGTTTCTGACAATATTTGTGCCAGGAATCAATCATTCCAGACTCTGCATCCCACATGTGAAGAACTTTTATTTCAGAGTCAAAGCGCTGGCGGCTTTCTTCTGCGTACCTATCCAGTTCACGGTCGATAAGTTGTAAAGCGTCCTGTTCATCTGTAGACCATAAACCTCGTTCCTCAATCCAGATAGCGTAGAAGTCACCACCTCGAATCATCAGATCGGAGCTTTTCTTAATAATGAACTTCGGATAGATTTCAATTACACCACGCTTTGTACTACGTGTAGAAATCATCAAAAAGTCGATCATCTCATTTTTTACTCTCCTTTATCGCACTTCATTTCCTCTATTGTTGATTCCAATTTCTCGATTCTCTTTTTCTGCTCTACTCGATCCAGTTCCAGGAGAACCAGATTAACCGTTACGATAAGAACAAGCGTACTTAATTTCCGATTATAACGTGCCTGTTTATTCATGGATTTCCGGATAGACCGGATCGCTGTTTCCGAGCTGCTAAGACTTCCAAAAATATAATTCATAACCTCGCACATTTTACTTTTTTTCTCCCTTCATTCCATTCAGAAAGCTAGTAATCGTTTCAAATTTCCAATCTTTCTGACCGTGATAAGTGAATATAAATTCTTGGCCATTTTTCTGGCGGATACGGATACTGTTCCTTCCATTTGGAAACCACATATCAATCCGCTCTCCTGAAAAATCGGGAAAATAACTCTCAAACCACTTCATTACTTCACTGTGACCCATGGCAATCTCTCCTTCTAAGTATTTTCGTCCAAGTACCAGCACATCTGATACCAGATTTCAACAGATCTCAAATCGTATCGGCTGCGATTTACGGTAAACAGTCCTCCGTCACCATTACGGCTATATTTCCGATCCAGAAACTTCTGGACAATGTCCTCGACATAATCTCTGTCAAACTTGGAATCATTCATAGAACCCAGCCCAAGATTGACAATCATATTCCAAAACCACTGTCCAGTTCGGTTTCCAATGTCTGGATCATCCATAATATGTTCCTCACACCGAATCGCAAGCGCGATCATCATTTCCAGCACACTGCAAGTCCGATTATCCAAATAGGTGGAAACCATAGAGCTGCTGTATCCGTTTTCATAACCAAACCGATACCTTAAATCCACTCCATCTTCCGCCCGATTTCCATCCATCGGAATACTGTAAGTAAATTCGATTCGATGCAGCTCTCTTAAAAGCTTTTGATACGATAATCTCTTTGAATATCTCCCATCAAATACAAGCTGATACATCCAGTTAAAATATGCATCATTAAGCTCGTTCTTTGTCATTACTCCTCCATTCGATGTGGCATCGTTTTTACAACATCGGAATAGTTTCTCTGGTCAAGCAGGATTTCATAATCGCACTTTAACCGGTCATTTCGGACAAACACAGAGTCGTCTTCATATTCCCCGAAATGATTCAGAGAGCCCTTACCGACAATTTCCTCCACATCGTCTACCTCTTCATCATTCTCGTCAGCCAGAACTTCGTCTGCATAGTAAGTGAGGCTGATTTTTTCATACTCTTCAAATTCGCCAAATTCCTCTGGCGAGATGACATAAGGTTTTTCCACAAACGCCTCTCCTTTCTTTTCCTCAACCGTTTTGGAATAATCCGTATAGCCCTCTTTCTGAATGATAGACGCGTACTTTTTGAAATCCATGTCGTCTACATCCTTCGGAGTTCTATCTTCCGCTACTTTAAGGCCATCACGAAAACCCTTCACAAAACTCTTTCCCGCTTTCTCTACGCTTTCTCTTTCGGCATAAGCTGCTTTTACGGAGTCGATTTCTTCCTGAGCGATCAGCTCATATTTCCGTTTCAGCAGTTGCCATGTACATACAGAACCAATCCCCGCTCCAGCAATAAAAGCAAGGAAAGTCAATCCTTTACTGCTCATCCTCTTCCTCCTCGTTTTTAATTGTCATTACGGTTATTGCCAAACCGCCAAAAAGAAAGGAGACACTCAACAGAATGCCTCCCATAATATGTCTTTTTCTCTTAGTATCCAGAACATAGTCCAGTACCGATATCACATTCTCCAGACCGTCCATATCAATGCTCCCTTCCCGTTGATAGAATTGCAATTCCACCAACAAAGCAGATACCGGACATTGCCGCCAGTGTATAAGACACAAATGCTAAAAGATTACGCATGATGATTCTCCTTTCTTCACTCATACCTTGAAAAATAATGATTTTCAACTTGGAACATCGGAACGCCATACGCACTGTATTCTCCTGCCGTAAAGAACACAACGTCGTAATTGCTCCTTGACTCCAGTTCCTCATAGACAAGGTCACAAATATCCGCTCGGACTTCGCACCTGTCCACTCGACCATTCCACATAGATGAAAATTGATTCGGTTGATAAACCACTTCATATACCGTATCGGGAAAATGTTCGGAATCTACCCGATTCAATATAGTATCGATAACAAGGCGTTTTCCTTCTTCACATTCACCTTCGGCTTCTGCCATAGTAACTAGGGCGATTAACTCTACATCTTCTCTCGACATTTTCGGTATAACTTCTTCTAATCCCTCCATTTCCTCAGTGGCAATTGGAATGGATTCCTCTTGCAAAACTGTAATAACCGGTTCTGTCTTTTCGACAACGCTGGCCCTAGGTATTGCTACAACGTCTTCCCCTTCTGAGTGAAATTCAGATACAAAGAACGAAGATGCTATCACGATACCACACAAGATCGGAACCGCTATTACTTTGATTAACTTGCGCATAAATTCCTCCCAAATAAAAACTATCCCCAAGAATCGTAATAACTCCTAGGGATAGTTATAAATTTATCTCTCACATCAAATCCCAGATGTTCCCATCCACATTAAAATCCAAAAGGATTGCCTGGTCGAATCCATTGACATAATCCGAATAACTCAGATTATCAGAATACAGACCGAAATCAATGTAATTATCTCCTTTAGAATTTTCCGGATTATAAACCCAACCAACAATCTGGCCGGCTTTTGTTCTCGGAAGTCCAAGCATCTCATAGACTTCATTCAGAAATACGCGCTTCTTTGCTTTCAACAAGTCGTTTGCATAACGCTCTTGGGCTTTGATGAACATCAGATTATATTCATTGTTGCTTTCCCAATGAGGATTAAGAATGGAATTTCCATCCTCATCCTGCGTGTACTTTTCAAAGAATCTGGCATAACCGCTGATATCCCCCGGACTTACCACAAAACCATTCTTCTTAACTTTCTTCTCTTTTCCAGTCTCTTCATCAATAACCGTTTCATCAAACTTTTTGGCTTTGAGATTATATTTCAGTTCACGGTCAACCTCTTCGCCAAATCGTTCGATCACACGGCTGCGATACTCTTTAAATCCTTTATCAATAGCTGCATAAGCCGCACTTAGAGCTACATTTCTCTTACGAAGAATGTTATTAGATGCCAAAATACTGGTGATTGACAATGCACCGAGTATGACGGAAGGCCCATACAGTTTGGCAAATTTCATACCGGTCTGAACATAAACAATCGCCAAATCTTTTTGGGCATCCTCGCTGGAATACCGCTCCTTCACGGATTCGTCTGCTTCACATTTATGAATTGTTTCGACATCTTCTTTTGTCTTGTCCAGAATTTCACCCACTTTTGTCGTTGCTTTACAAGCCATTACCGCGCTTGTAACCACACCGATAACTCCAGCCACAACGAGAATCTCCGGACTATGCTTCTTTAACTGGAAACTGGTTTTACTAAGAAAACCATTCATGCTCTTTACAATCTCTGCTTTTTTCATGATTATTTATTCTCCTCTTCTACTTTTTCTGTTTTCTTTAAATGGTCGATCAAATGCTGGGCGTACCAAAGGATTTTTTCCAAATCCTGGATTCCGTTTTTCTTCTTCCAACGGCAGGCATATTTGATGATGTTTGCGGTATCGGCAGCCTCAATTCCTTTTAAATCAGAAGTAAAGGCTTCGATTACATCAATAACTTCCATACCCGTTTCGGAAATATAATGATCCGGATGAGATACCATCCTGTCTTCTGACTCATACATCTTGAATCCCTCCTTTACAACGGCATTGGTTTAGGCAATTTTAAAATATAACCATCCCTTACTCGAACCGCCCTGCATCCAGCAATATCAGTCCATCCGTATTTATTGGCAGCATAATTGTCATTGGACACGTTTGCCAAATCATAAAGATCTGCAACACTAACTACCTCATACTGTGCAATAATTTCGTTCATGGCGTCTAATACCGATTCCGCATCTCCACGAGTTTCGAATAAAAGCTCATCATATTCGTAGCTCGTCCGGCTCTTCGGTGCTGTATAATCTTTCTTTCCGCTGTCGTAATACTTCTGATAGGATACCTTGGACGCTGTAGAGTTCTTTTTTGACTTCCCAGTTTCTCCATAGAGGATCATATCAATACCATTGGTAACTATATCGGAAATTGCCTTTTTTATTGCCGGCACCAGAACATCCATCACAATATAAGATTTTACGTTATTGACATCTTCAGAAATGAATACGTCTGCAAACTTCTGCATTTCTGATTTTTTCTTTGATTTTACCGTCCCAGAAATCACTTTCTCTACACGTTTTTCGGGAACAAGATTTTTCTGCTCCTCCTTTGATTTGTGGGAATTCGGCTTATATTCCTCCATTAAGTTGTCTCCTTTCCGCTCACCAAACTGATCTTTCCAGGCAATATAATCTTTGTACCCGGAAGTCGGTTGTTTTTCTTTTTAAACTGATAAGTAAGGTTTGACCTTGCTTTCTTTTCTGAAACTGCCCGTGTGGAAGCAATCCAGCGATTTGCAACACAGTTGTCAAATTCCATAACTGGGCCATCATACGAATACATGTTCATAAATTTCACCTCCGGATAAAAGAAGAAAGGGAAAGCACCTTGTTACAGGTACTCTCCCTCGTGTTGAAACACATTTTTTCGTTTAGGCTTCTTCGGAATCCTCTTTTTCATTCTCAATGATTGGTTCTTCGGGTTCATCCCACTCAGCATCGATAATCTGCTGCTCCTTCTGAGCTTTGATTTTGGCAATCATCGGCTTACCCACATACCTGTAGATTACAACACCTGCAAGTACGGCTAAACCGATACCGGCCGCAACCTTAAACCCCTTACCAGAACTCGCTTTAACGATTTCCTCTGTGGCTGTTTCCATAACCTCTTCGTTGTTCATGATTTCATTGGTTTCCATGTTTATTCTCCTTTCAATTTTTGAAAATGTGTGGTTCTTCTTCCATTAAAGCCACTGTTTTTTTCGCGCGTCACATCAGCTCACTGAAATTGTATCTCGGAGCAATACTGTAATCAATCACCAGGCAGGGAGTTCCATCGCTGGTCAATTGAGAACTAAATGATAGATCAATATACCCATTATCAATATTCCATCCCAACTCATCGCCGATTTTGATATTATCCAGACCGACTTCGTAGTAGAAATCATTTAAGGATACATACATCTCATCGCGCATCCGACGATTTAATTCACATTCCGCTTTCTTAATTTTGTCGATATCGCCTTTAAAATATCTGCCAGAAATCGCGTCATAGCAGAGCGTATTTCCCTTTTCTGTAATGATTATCTCTCTTGTTACCACTGGATTTTTCTCGATTTTATCCTTTGCAATAGCATCTTTCACAGTTTCGTGCTTCTTCTCTCCGAACATCTCAACGACTTTTCCCTGATAGTCCTTGAGAGCGGATTCCGATAAGGTATATGCCGTTGCGAGTGCTGCATTCCGTTTAGCGTTTACTGAGCTGGCTCCAATTAAACATGCAATGGAGAGGGTTCCCGTAATCACTGCCGGAATATAACAGAACCAAGTTGTTTTTACCACATCTGCGACTTCAAGCTCCTCGGCTCCAATCTCCTCTTTTCTATCTTCAATGAGAATCAGCGCTTTCGGCGTTGCCCGGACCGCCATGACAGTCGTTGTGATCATACCAGCAATACCAATTCCGGTAAGAATTTCAGGGCTGTGCTTCGCCATGGATGTTCGAACTGACGACAAAACTTTTGATATGTTCGATTTCTTCATTATCTCATTCCTCCAAATATCACACTGAATATCGTTTTAACCATGTCAAGAGCCTGATTCTCAGTAAAGCCAGCACGAACAAAGCTGTCCATAATTACTTTGGTTTCCGCTGTTGCTTTATCGTACTGCTTATATTTTTCTAACTTCTCAATTTCCTTTCTCAGAGTATCAATCTCGTTTTCTTTATTCCAAATTTCCATCTTTAACACTGCTTCTTTTGTAACCATTACATCATTCTGACAATAATGCAGAATGTCTTCTGAACCAGCATCAAAGCCCCAAGGATAACGGCCAGATCTACGGGGCACAGGGCCCCTAGATTCCTGCTTAACCAACCAGAATTCCGGACGAACTCCAAGAGAGCTCGAAGCGCCGTCGGAGGCCGCACCGCCACCGCAGTCCACAACAGCGAAAATAGCCGAAGAAAACTCCTCTTTTGTAGCATTTCTCAGCCATCCCCACGTAAGCTGATCTTCAAAACAAGCAATTCGATTCTTGCACTCTTTCATCAAAGGAAGCTGTTCATCGCTATCTGGTTCCAGATTCTTGTTATCCCATTCGTCCTCATGACCAACAATCTGTCCAACGGTTGGAATAGTAAGTCCGTAAATCTTATCACGCAACTCTTCTGGGAACGCCATAAACAGAACTGTATCCATCCACTTCTTCAGATCGGACTTTTCAAAACCACCTTTGTTTGTAGAGCAGTTATTCATCGGCCGGCAGGTAACATATTCGTCAAATATAAACATGACGCCCTCGTCCGTAACCTTGTGAGCGGTCGCGGTAAACTCTCCAAGCTCTGCCAGCGGAATGACTATCTGATCTCCTACCTGAATGTTGGCTGTTTCGATTTCCTGTTTTCTTAATACCTTCATAATGCTTCTCCTTTCGAAATATAAAATTTGTGGTTATAAAATAAGACCGAGAAGTGTCTCGGCCGTATTTTCTGCAACTTGAAATATGTGGTTATTTGCTGGATTTTCCGACAGGTAAAGAAAAAGTTCCATTTTCAATATAAACCCTTCTATCACTAAATCGGCTTCTGTCATCGGATGATCCATAATGGCCAGTAGAATCTCGTCAACCGCCCACCGTTCATACGAACGTTCCATAATGG
Source organism: Bacteroides sp. (assembly GCA_019412865.1). GTDB lineage: Bacteria > Bacteroidota > Bacteroidia > Bacteroidales > Bacteroidaceae > Bacteroides. Next base: position 7,886 of record DXOJ01000134.1, read on the forward strand.
CTGATTTAGGCCAATTTTCTCCCGGTTCAAACAGATGCATATTCGTATAATTCATGATTTTTTGAATAGCCTCATCATTCATCAGCACTTGCTCCAAACTAAAAAGAAAGAGCCCTTGTTAGGACTCCTCTTCGTTTTCATCATCTTTTTTGGCAAGTGCCTCGTTTACCTTTTCTTCAATTTTCTCATCCATTTTCTTTTCGTTTACCCAATCGGTAAGAATACTTACTCCAAATCCGATCGCCGTAACTGCAATCCCAATGGCTTTGATAAAATTTTTGTTTTTCATAAAGCATTAGCCTCCTTTTCATAATACGGTCTGTAATTTTTGCGAATCATTCAAATTTGTTGACCGCCATCGTGTCTATAATGATGCACTCCAAGCTATCTTCCAACGTTGATTTGTAATTATCAAAATCCAACCAATAGCAATCCATTTCTTCTACCATATAGCTGATATCCCATCCGAGTTCATCGCCTCCGTCTATGCCTTCGACACCTAAAAATGACAAGTATTCATTTAATGAACAATCGCCTTTAATGGAAAGATTCCGATTTACATGATATTGGGCGTTTAACACCGCTGCCATTGTGGTTCTAAAATACTTCTTTGAGGCAAGATCATAGAAAAGCAACCGTTCACTTTCAGAATCCATGTCCATGTTGTAAACCTGATAACCCCAGTCGTAGGAAGACACCATGGCATCTTTCGCCATTTCCGCATGGATTTTATCATCCGCATCCTCTCCGTAAACTGTCTTGGCTGACTTCCGATATTGCTTATAGGATTCATTGAGCATAACGTATGCACTCATCAAAGAAGCCTGTTTCTTTTGATTTAATGCATTCGCTCCAAAGATACAAGCAATAGTTGAAACTCCCAGCAGTACAGAAGGAATATAAGTCGGCCCCGCTACTCGGACGATTTCTAATTTAGTTAGATTTTCGCCCTTCTCCAGCTCTGCCTCTTTCAACAATTTTATTGCTTTAGGGGTTGCCTGAACAGCCGTAATGGTTGTTGCAATGACTCCAATAGAAGCTACTACCGTTAAAATTGTCGGAGATGAGCGATATAATTGACGCCCGACTCTTTTCAAGATTTTAACTTTTTGCATAATATTCTCCTTTCGTTTTATCCTATTCCATGGCATATAACAGATCTTGAATATTTTCTCCAACCATCTTAGCGGTGGTAAATATAGAACTGTTCTGTTGATTCATAGAAGCAAAGTCATCCATTTTTTCTATAAATGATCGAGCCATCGCTTCTAAATTTTTTATGGACGTTTTGGTCTGGGGAAAAATATGATCGGCTACATAATTTCGAAATTCTCCAATCGCCCACAATGTATTGCTCACCCTAGTGAACTCTTTCTTGTCGAATACCGGATTTGGCAACCATTCGTCCATTTCGTACATATCACATAGAATCAACGCCAATTCGTCCAAACTCAAATTTCTGACCACCTTCTTAAAATCCCCCTTTCTTGATTGATAAAAAAATAAAAGAGAACCAGTATCGGACTCGAACCGATTACCTCCACGGAAGTGTGGCGCTCTGCCAATGAGCTAACTGTTTCTCCATAATAAGAATTGTAAATTTTGCGAAGTAAAAAGAAAGAGCCATTGCTGGCTCAATCCTCTTAATTTAAACCGATTTTCTTCAGAATTTTCATGAGTTCTTCTTTACTCATATCTGCATCAATACTCACATGTACGTGCGCTTTCTCATCTGAAATCGAAGCATTCAACTCGTTTAACTGGATATCTACGTTATATCCAAGCTTTTTATGTAATACCCCTTTTGCTAATTTCGAAAGCAACATCCGTGTAAATTTTGAG
>DXOJ01000134.1:9827-23494 GCA_019412865.1 Bacteroides sp.
CTGTCAAAAACAGTCTCCCATCGTTCCCTCTTAATCGGCTTCATTTTTAAAGCCCACATAATCTGACGAAGTGTCACAGTGGGATAAAGCCCGTCCGTAGCCATTCCGGAATGTGTATCAAAGTATTCTTTAAAACGAGGATGCAAATATAAATCATCCGTAATCCATGGGTCCACGTCTCCCCACCAGGTACTCTTTGTTTTCTCGTCAAATCTCTGCTGAATAACTGCCAGTCCCTTTTCTCCGATTTGGAACAGCGTGCAGCAATGATAGACTGGATGGTCACAAAAATATACTTTTCCGTACATCGACAAATAGATGTTCGGTTTTTCATAATGGTATCGCATCATTTATTCTCCAAAAAGAAAAAGCCTATGCCGAAGCATAGACCTTCTCTTAATAATATTTTTAGTCATCAAATAGCTTACATGACGTTTTGCAATACGGATATGGTCCTCCGCAGGCTCTGCATCCGGCTGGCGGAATATCTCCTTGTTCCATATCGAGCATTTCTTCCGTCCATTCTACTTCTTCATCGGACTCATACTCGTAATCCTCTTCGTCCACCTTTAATCCACACGATGGACAGATATAAATTCCGCATCCAGTCTTCGGATCTTCTGTTTGCCTCATGACGGCTCCACACCGATTGCAAATCGCATATCCGTTATTCAGGTACTCAATCAATTCAATACCTTCGGGTTTGATAATTTTGTAGCTCATAAATATTATCTCCTTTCGTTTTTCGAAAGAACCGCTATTATTGTACGGTTTCTTCCGGTGTACGGTCAAGAGACAAAGAGCTCTTTGTAGCATCTCCTTTCCATAATAGCGTCTGTAAAAATCACGCAAAAACGAAGAGGACATGTGTAAATCACGCCCTCCTCATTTCTGACCGGTTAATTATTTCTTTGTCGGTCTAAAACGATTGAATAATCCTCTGAATGTTGTTGAGGTATAGGTTCCCGTTTCTTCAAACTTGAATCCTTTCCGCATCCAGATACCATAGAACATTATCGGTATGAGAAGTTCTGCCGCTGCAATCCCCAGTTTGAAATATCGATCCTTCACTTGCTCGTCAAGCTGAGAACGCTTATACTGCTCATCCTGTACGTCGGCTTTGATCTGTTCGTCCAACTGAGATTTCTTAATCTCATTCTCCCGGACATTTGCTTCACTTTCCAACGTACGCCGGCTTCGCTTATCCTCTGCGTCCAGCTCACTTTTGGTTTCCTCGATTCTCAAACGGTAGAGTTTTGCCAGATCCTCTATAGCCTTTGATTTCTCTTCGCTACCCGAATCCAGAGAAGATATTGCTTGAATTTCCGCTGCTATCTCCTCATTCAACAATTCTTTGATGTTTTCACTCATTTTAGTTCTCCTTTCGTGAATTCATTAACTGCTCCATAAAAGGACTTGTTATTCGTGCGAAATATAATTTTTGATGTTGACTTTCAAGACTACATATCTTTTCTTATATATCGCATCCGCTCCCTTATGGGACAGCTCCAAAAACAAATAAGGTCCGCTGTCCGGATCGGATTGATCAACCCGCAGCGAACCAACGACATCCCTTCGGAATACCTGTCGTCCGAAGACAATTCCGATAACAATACCAACGATAATGCAAATAACCAGCTCCATATTTTGTTCTTCCTTTCAAAAACCTTTTTCCAGATTTCCCACCCGGGATTTTTTCAAATATCAACATAGCATGTCTTTCGGATACCTTGGTACTGTGTTTTAACCTAGGATAAAAAAGAAAGAGCCATTGCTGGCTCAATCTCTTAAAATTTAGTAACCCCTTCCCGTTCAAATGTTTCTAAAACCTTCGCTGTTAAAGATTCATACTCATCTGGGTAAAACTTTGCTATTGATTTTTGGCACGCCGTGATACCTTTTTGGTAGCTATAACTCGCTAACAATCCAATACCGCAACACGCACATACCCCAGCCGCAAACAGTCTACCAATTTGTTGTTTTCTAATTTTCGCGTTGATTTTCATAAGTTCTTCCATTATGTGTCACTCTCCTTTCACAATAGGAGATGTTATTTCTGCGTTCCTTCGCCCTCATACACGATCTTCTTTCTCATGTCGGACCAGGCAATATATCGCTCTTTCCGACACACGGGGCAATGGAATTTACACACCTTTCCTCCGATATCCACCACCTCTTTGCTGTCCGCCTCCAATCGACTTTGACAATTCGGACAGTTGAAGCGATAGACTTTTTTGACTGCTATGTCTACAATCTTCATTTCAATCCCTCACTTTATTCAGTAACCAGAAGAATCGTCTGTACAAGTTGTAATAAACATCCTTGCAGCATGGAATATTTAACCTAGCTTTCAATATATCGTAGGACCATCCCTCGGTTACTCCTTTTAAAATGTAAGTGGATAACTCTGCATCTGTCGCAATCGCCGCTTGCTCGACCGTCTTCATACGCTCTAAATAGTGAGATCGAGCTTCTGCACATCGAGCAGTCGGATCGCCAACCACCCCGTTCTTTGAAAATACTTCCATATCAGAAGGCCGCCGGCTAAGCCCATCCAGGGCGGCGTATGCTTTCTTCCATATCGGATACTGTAAACAGAAATGCTTCAGTTCATAGTAGCGATGACGTTCAATCCAATATGGATTTTTCTCAGATAATTCCGGGCGAATCGTTGTTCCCATATTAACGCTTCTCTCCTTTCCATAAATATCCGGTTTCTTCCCAGAGCCGCTTCGGAGAAATATAAAAGTTAATGCGTCCATACTTCGAATTCATCTCTTCAATGTTGGTAATCAACTTTCCGTTTCTAGTAGCCTTTCCAATAGGAAGCCATCCGGATATGATACCGGCTCGAACCCAGGAAGCATCTTTCCCATACACCCTGGCAACGACCGCTACCGGAACAGACCCCGGCGCAAATATAATTTCTTCCATTGGCTGTTACCTCCTTTCAACGGCTATTCTAGGATAAGAACCGCAATTTGTTAAAACAACCTCGGTGGCTATTTACATTGACTGAATGAAAAACCACAGTTAGAATGTAAAGTATCGAAAGGAGAACTATTTTTAAAGGGATGGAGGTGATGGTCATTGGTCAAAAAGCAGTACGTCTCTTATTCTAAGTGCTTTAAGCCGAAAGAGGAATCCAAACTTTTACCCGAGTACCTGGTTTTCCTTCTGAAGAATAAAGACACCAAAAAGCCTATGAATTACAGGCAATGCTACACAAAGTAATTCATCACGAGAAGCCGCCACCAACGGCTTCTTTTGATTTTTAACCATTCTCCCCATCCCTTTAAAAATAGTTCTCCAAACGATAAAAAAGAAAGAGCCCTTGTTAGGACTCCATTCTCTTGAAATACAATTTTTGTAGTTTTGCTCTCATTCTTGTCAATTCAATTTGAATCGCTTCTGCCTGACCAAAATTCTTACATCGTAAAAGCATATCCTCGAATATACGAATCTTAGTTTGTAAGTGCTTTTCCTCTTTTGACATCCTGAATCTCCTTTCGATTTTGTCTTTCACAAAAGGAGTTGTAATTCTTGCGAATTCTTCCATCGAGCCATCGTCATCTCGCATGGATAATCTTCATATCCATATGTCTCGCAGGTAATGAATCCCTCTAGTACGCCACGAATCACTTCGGCTTCGTACTGCTTATAAGGGGAAATATAATCCGGCAATTCTCTGCGTATCTGTCCGCAGGAAGGACAACGAAACCGATTTACTTTTACCCATGAAGTTTTTCTTCCTTTAGTCCGAACAATTCTCAATACATTATCGTACCTCTTTAACCTTACTCCGCAATTCCGGCAGGTTAATTCCTCATTGCTAACCATATATCCATCCCTTTAAAAAGTTTAAGTGTAGGAGTTGACAATTCCTACACTATCATATATGATTACTAATGATAAATCAACCTTGCCGCACAAAAATCTCGATTTATAAAATATTTAAGGAGGTATTGAGAATGTTGATAAAATGCCCCGAGTGTGATCTACAGGTTAGCGATAAAGCTACTTTCTGCCCGCATTGTGGCTATCCGCTACAACCCGATATCAAACAACGAAAGCCTCGAAGCAAAAATAACAAGCGAAGGCGACTTCCTAACGGTTTCGGACAGATAAGCGAAATCAAAAATCGGAATCTCAGGAACCCCTTTCGAGCTATGGTCACAGTTGGAAAGACATCCACCGGACGTCCAATATGTAAACCATTAAAACCGGAGTCATATTTTCCAACGTACAATGATGCATATACGGCCCTGGTGGAATACAATAAAAACCCGTATGATCTGGAACCAGATATTACGATAAAGGAACTGTATGAAAAATGGCTCAGTGAATACTTAAAAGATGCATCTGATACTTATATACGTTCTGTAAATTCCGCATGGACATATTGTTCTTCCATATACGATATGCGCGCAAAAGATGTTAGGGCTCGACACATTAAAGGATGTATGGAAGAGGGATTTCGAATCGAAACGAGAGGAAAAAAGAAAGGAGAAAAAATCCATCCATCGCCAAGTACAAAATCCAGAATAAAATCTTTATTTAATACTATGTTTGACTACGCTCTTGAGTATGAAATCGTTCCTATGAATTATGCAAGAACATTTGAAATTTCTGGAGACATTATTGTTGAAATAGAGAAAAACAAGAAAAAACACTTTCCATTTACCGATGATGAAATGAAAGTTTTGTGGCAAAATGTTGATAATGTAAAATTTGCTGATTGGATTCTCATTCAATGTTATATGGGTTGGCGCCCGCAAGAACTCGCTACCTTACGGTTGGACGAGGTCAATTTAGAAAAAAGGTATATGCAAGCTGGAATGAAGACAGAAGCAGGGAAGCAACGGATAGTTCCTATTCATCCAAGAATCCTAAAATTCGTTGAACGTAATTATAAATTTGCAATTTCTATCAATAGTGAATATCTTTTTAATGATAAAGGACAGACACATTCCGGTTCCTGGTCTGTAACGTACGACAAATACGCTAATCGTTTTGAAAAAGTGATTAGTCAATTGAATCTAAACCCGAATCATAGACCTCATGATCCACGAACAACCTTTGTTACGATGGGGAAAAAATCCGGTATGGATGAGTATGCACTTAAAGAAATGGTTGGACATACCATACAAGACATAACAGAATCTACTTATACTGTCCGCGATTTGGAATGGCTGAGAGAAGATATAGAAAAAATAAAATAGCTTGTTTTTAGTGTAGGAATATGGGTGTAGAAGTAGTGTAGGGATAATGTATGAGTTACATACATTTCCCTACTTTTTTCTACTTTTAACAACATCTTAAATCCTTAATTTTACTGGATTTCTTAGAATTTCCCAGCCTTTGCCGCTTCATTCACAGAAACAGGAAACCTTGATTTTTAGCCATTCTTTTATCAAAAGTATAGGAATATTCAAGAAGTAAACGACATTTCTACACCTTTTTATACACCGTTTCACCCTGTAGTACATTATTCGAATTATCAAGGATCTTTTCTCCATTTGAATCCTGAAGAGGGTCAAGAAACGAATATCGCTCCGGATAATCGGCAAATGCTGTTCCCACAATCTGCGTCCCGTCTGCTCTGTGAGCCGTATAACCTCTTAGCAGAGTTTCTTCTGTCACAGTATCCCCAGTCAAATCTATGAGGGTTCTGCCGCTGTAAACGACTTTATTTGTAGCCATTTAAGCCTCCCTCCTACCCGATAGTTACCGTAGTACCTCCAGCGGGATTCTCGCTTTCGTTATATGGGATTGCTTTGACTGTAACCTGCGATAAGTAGTTATATCCTTCCTCAGAATTCGGAAGCACTGTCTGCTCCTTTGTAGAAGGTGTAACTGTCTTTGCCTGTGGTTTGGCATCTTCCGTACCTGACATAGAACCTTCTACACCAAGCAGAGTAATACCCTCTCGAATATTATCCGGAATGATTTTCTCTTTTTCTGCTGCCGAAATCCCAACTTTACCAGAACCATCGTGATGTCCCTGCGGAATGGTGTACTCTTCATCCTTTGAAGAAATTGTACCTGTCACAGCTCCGTTATTCTTCATGGTTCCCGTCAGTTTCTGACCTCGTACATACGCGGTCTTTCCCTGAAGAATTTCAGCAACAGCGGCTGTTGCATCAGAAGAATCTACGTCATATTCACAAGTACCTGTGATCGGCTCCCCTCCTTTGTCATGGGCGGTAAAGCCGGAAAGAATCTTATCAGCGGTTACGGTATCGCCGGTCAGGTCGATCAGTGTCTCTCCACCATAGATTACTTTGTTAATAGCCATATTCTCTCATCCTCTCTTTTGGAAATAAAAAAAAGAACGGTTTCACGCTCTGTCCGCTTGCTACTCATCTTTATTTGCCTGCTTAATGATCTGATTTACATAGGTACTGAGACCGGCCATTAAAATTCCCTGAACAATTGCGATAAATATAGCCATTGCAATCTCCTGACCACTCCCTAATGGAGAAGTGGCCAAAACCCAGATTCCGCAAAGGACGATGCCGCCGACACCGAGGATCAACGGAATATACTTGTCCTTGATTGCCTGAGTCTGCTTCAGACCCATACCGCAGAAGTAAAGGACAATCGCCACAACGATTAACTCAGGCTGCACATAGTTCATAATCTGTTCCATCATTTTAATTCCTCCTACTGATTTTCTTGAATATAGGTTGATTTGTGAATAGGCAACTTATTGATCTCCTGCATGACTTTCTTAGCTGAGCCATTTCCGCCCATCTCTTCATAGGGCTTGTAGAGATAATCGTGCAGATTTTCATATTCGTCCTGCGTGATCCATCCCTGCTCGATGTAGGACATTCCCAGATAGATAATTCTATCGTGAGCAAGACCAATCAGCATCTGCGTCCTCACATCTTTTTTCTCACTTTTCTTCTGGATATACGCCCAAAAACCAGAAGAGGCGACGACTGCACACACAATCGTCACCACCATTTGAAACCATGGTTCCATTTTAGTATCCTCCATAACTATTTGATTTTATCGGTTATGATCATCCTTTTGCTGATGATTGTAATCGACTTTTCAAATAAATCTTCATAGAGACCTATCAAATTTTTTCTTTGTTCCTTCGACAAAAGTTTGTAAAAGCTTCCCATCCAGCCCCGAAACATATTCTCTACATTTTCATACGTTATCTCCTCGTTTTTCACTTTGACGGCGAGTTTCTTGAGCTTTCTGCGCATCGTAGTAACCCGCTTCGGATTGATTCGCTTAATTACCTTTCCGGAATCTGTTAAACTGTATTTTATTTGCAGAAATTTGTACGTGCTGGAAATCTTCACAATTCGAGTTTTCTTCTTATTGATATGGATTCCATATTCTTCTGCAATTTGATGAATATGATCTAGCAGATCAAAGAGTTCTTCTTTACTCGGATTCATGATATACCAGTCATCCATGTATCTTCCATAAAACTTCTGGCTTCTTACATATTTGACGTAATTATCAATCCGATACGGATAATAAATCCCGATGACTTGTGATAGCTGGTCTCCAATATTAACCGACTTCTCCATCCACTTTTCGCCTGTCAGCTTTGACTCTGGAATGTTCCTATAATCTAACTTGTTGAAAGTGTCAGACATACATGTGGCATATTCCTCGTCCGTCATGTAAGAAACATCGATTTTAAATCCGTCAAAAATCTGTGTTAGCAACCAGTCAATGAATTCGTCATCATCGAACAGCTTTAACAATTCCCGTTTGGCAATTTCATGAATGATATTATCGTAAAACTTGGAAAAGTCTCCGAACAATATCCATCCTTCATTTCCATACAACCGATAGTATTTACGGAGATGAACTTCGAACCTGTCCCGCTGATGAGAGATACCTCTTCCTTTAATCGAAGCACAATTGTCATAGATAATATGCTTCTTCACTTCCGGAAGCAAGACTTCATCGCATAAGACGTGCCTAATAATGCGATCCCGAATTTGAATACTTGTAATAGGTCTTACTCGGCCTCTCTCAAACAACGTGAATTCCTGTGTCGGTCCATTTTGAAGGGTCCGATTCATCAGATCATCTTGAATGGAAAAGATATACCGAAGAAAATTCAGCATGAATTTCTGGGTAGTCTCCTTCCATTTGCTGGTTTTGACAGAAACCTTGTAAGCCCTATACAAGTTGTTGGCGTCACAGATAATCTCCTCATAGTTCATAAATCATTCACCGTGATAGCAATACTTACCGTAGTAAATTGCGTCCGGCTTTGCTATTTATCCGTTCGGAAAGGACAATGTCTCCTTCTCTGTTGGTTAGGCAGAGAATCCGGACGAACTCCATTAGAGTTCGAAGCGTTGTTGTAGTTCGTATTGCCATTGTTGTTCACATTAGCGAAATTAGCCGAAGAAACGACGCATAAATTAGACATTACCCTCTTAACTGTGACTTGATTCGGTTATCTCGTTGACGCCACTTCTTTATCAATCCGATTTCTCGGTCGATAGCTTTAACATAACGACTGTAGAGATTAACGTCCACTTCGAATATCTCAACGATTCGTTGCAGCTCTTTTAAAAGCTGCTCGCAGTTTACTATGGCTGTATTCTGATAATCTCTTCTTTGTTCATACTCGTGTAGCGTAGTTGGATAGATAGAGTTTGCTGCTCGAACATTACTGGTCAGCATAGAAGCCAACTGATCAATACGATTTTTGTAGTTCAGCATCAAATATCTATACCTTGAAAAATCTTCTGTCGCATCCTTTCCGTGAGCATATCTTACTCGGACAAGCTGATCCAAGTCTTTCACTCCGAAACTACGCTGCATGAAATCAATCAACATATCATGTAATTCGATGGAATATGTAATTGCTTCGAATTTAGATTCAGTCCGATCACTCACAAGAACACTCATGCATAATCCTTGTCTGTGATCTCTTTGAATTCTTCTTCCGTAATCCAGTTCTTTTTCACTGCATTCCGAACCCGTACTTCATTCCACATACCCAAATTGTAGTAGCGTTTTACCTTGTCGTAATTCTTGCTATGTTCCATAACTGTTTCCTCCTTTTATAGTTCGATTTCAGACATCATGGCAACATATTCGATATCTGACTGCATTTTAACAAAGGCCAGCTCTGTTTCTGGAACCTCCCGCAAGACAAACCAATACTTGTCATTGACCTTGGTAATCTGGACAAGTTCCATGTTCATGTGAACTTCATCCTTTTCTCCATCGTTGATTGTTACGATCGAACAATTTCCGTCAAAAACGGACTCATTGATTTCCGATGAAGATATAAAGTTATTACCGTTCAACCTCAAATTATCAAGAACAGTTTCATCGGACAGAGTAATCTTATAAATCTTATCCTCCATTTTGATTCACACCTTTCATTTAGATTTTTCTTTTTTTATAGCACAGATTGTTGTCACCTGTGTACGGTTTTCGTGGGGGCACAGGGCCCCTGGATTCAGACTAACCAATAGCGAAGACCGGACGAACTCCAAAAGAGCTCGAAGCGTTGACGCAGGTCGTATCGCCATCGTTGTACACAAGAGCGAAAGCAGCCGAAGAAACGATATCTCTGAGCCAGAACGTTGCACGATTTGAGATCATCTTCGGAACCACCGTAAACAAAGCAAGCTGCGTCTTTCCGATCGTATAACGGTTCACAACGACCGTACCATCTCCTGCCGGAGTAAAGACAAGGCTTCCGTACATCATAATTTCATTCGGAAGTTCCAGCGTAGAATCAAACCAAGCACCAGCCGAAGGATATCCATTCGAAACGGCGTTTGTCAGATATTCACGGTGGGTGAGAATCAAGTCACCAAAGGCACTCGCCGCCAACGTTTTCGCCTGCGCCAGATTCTTGGTGTACATTTTAGAACCAACATAGCCGCCGGTTGTGATGTTCGTCTCATTCATCTGTGCGTTGTAAAGAGGTTTATCCGGCATGATAACCAGATGGGGCGTGGTGAAAGCCGTATCGCCGCAATTATACCAGTAATCAAAATCTACGATTCTCCATGTATAGCTGCCGATAGACCAGTAATCTCCAAGGAAAAATCCTTTGAAGGTTCCGTTCTTGATATTTGCCTTCTGGTCGTCTGTAATAACGCTCCCCAGATTTTTTCCTCTGTAAATCATGCGGCGCTGCTCCTTCGGAACAAAAGCGTCCAGAATTGCAAAGAGTGCATCGTCCGCACCAATCGCTTTGTTCCCTGCTGCGGTGCCAATCAATAACTTATCATCCGCAGACAACGTATTGATTTGCGTAAGTTCCGACAGATTGACGCCGGAAATGAAATCCTGAGAACTGGTAAGCCCAATCAAGGATTTAATAAAATCAGTCACCATAATTGTTTTGGTTCCATTGTTACCATCAATCAAGACGATGTTGCTTTCATCTAGTGTCTGGACCTTCTGATAATCCGTAATTTTCATCTCGATATGTCCTCCTTTTACCTAATACAAAAAATAACGCGGCCATCAATTGGCTGTCCGTTGCTATCCAGAATTAAGGAGCTGGAATATGCACGCGCCACAATCGGGTCCACGTTACTATCAATGATAGTTCCTTCTGATGAATCGAGAAGATTATCGTAATTCTCGTATCCATTGTCATAAAGATTGTTGTATACGGTGAATTCCGTCCGAATCCCCTCTACAATTTCTTCAAGAATCGATGTCCTTTTTTGTAACTCTAATATCTGGTTTGCCAGATTTGCTTCTACATCCTTCGAAAGAGTATCCTTCAACTGCTGGAACCACTCATCAAACAATGCCTGAGCATTTTCTCTCCATGCAGCCATTTCAGATGTATTATTGTTTGTGTACTCGTTAAACCAGGTCGCCCATAACTGTTTCCAGTAAGCACTTGTTTCCTGCATATCTGCCGTTTGAGCAGCATACCAGTCGTTCCATTGTTTTTCCCATGCCAGATAAGATTTCTGGATTTCTTCCGTCTGGGTGCTGAACCATTTTGACCACTGGTCTTTCCAGAAAGCATTTGTCGCTTCCATATCAGATGTCTCTTTTTCATAAAATGCATCCCACTGGTCTTTCCACTGAGCAACCAAGGCGTCAATGGACATTTTCTCCAGTGGAGCTGTTACGAACGGACACTCCGATGTACCAACAGCATTGGTGATATTCGCCTGACGGATGGATGTAACGCCAGAATTTACCTGAATATAGGCCAATGGATACTGCCAACGGTCGGTCGTGCTAATCATTGTTGGTTTCGCTGGATTAGTAGCTGGCGTACCTTTGATGATTTTAATCGCATTTGCACGAACAGATTCACGAGCATCTACTTCCAAAACAACCACATCAATCCGATTTAGAATAACTTCCGATTGTGGTACAGTCAAAGGAAGCAAGGCGTCATTCAACGTCCATGTATGATTAAACCAAGCTCGACCAATTCCGACATTCACCATCATGCCAGTAGACTCTTTCACCATCATAGCAGTCCCAACATGCTGCAAAATGCCGTCACGTATGATCCCGTCAAAAATGCTTGACATTTGAATGGCATCGTATCTCCGATCTTTATTCTTTGAGTTATAGAACCCATAAGTGACACTCATTTTTCTTCACCCCTTTCCTGCTATTCTACGGTAACGAATGTCGGATACGAGTCGAGTCCTTCTTTGCTTTGAGAGCGAATGAATTCCGTTACCCGAGCTTTCCCCTCAATTCCGTATTCATTCACAATCTGTACCATATCTCCTAAGAAGAAATCCTCTCCATATCGGTACATCCTCGTTGTTTCAACCTTTCCTTCGAAAGATTTAGTTAAAACATTCTCTGCCAAGTTCTCCAAACCTCTTTGGGAAAGCTGCGCTTTATACTCAGCATCTGTCAGAGTTTCGTTATCTACGGTCGAAGAAACATCTCTGGCATCTGTGTAAAGTTCCCGTCGCTTCAAACCTGTTCCAGCTCCGGACGAGCAAGCCACGGTCGTAGTTCTCCGATCAGCCCCCTCTCCCTCTCCGGCAACCAAAGTGACTGTTTTCAAAGTTTTCTTTGATTCCAGATAATTGGTATTGATCACATTCTCAAATTTAGGAGAGAAAATGACATAGGGATTAGTAAACTGATCGTAGGAACGGTCTGTGCCGGCGTAGAGTTTAAAGACGAATTTGTTATCATCAGATAGTTTGATTCGGAAACCAATATTCTTAGAATCGCATAGCTTTTTTATAGCATCATACAGATTGTCTCCGGTAAACTGCGCGTCTACCGTCAGTCCAGTAATCGCTGGGTCTGTAGAAGCCTCGAATATCAGTCCTTCCACCTTTCGGGAAGCATCAGAAGGATTGATGATGTTCTCATCCAGCAGCTTTTTGATTCCATTTTGAAAGTTTCCGCTCAGAATCGTTTGCTTCCAAATGATGCGGCGTTCCAGAATGGATTCCAATGACCTTCCAGTGACCGTGAAGTGGTTTCCGTTTTCAGCATCAGACTCGATCTTTCTATCCTCGACAATCATAGTCTGGTCAGATTCTTTCAGCCAGAGATAGTAGTCATCTTTCAGGATTTCAAGAACAGAATCGTTGATGCTTGTATATACCTCAAAATCTCCATAGGCGGAAAACCGCTCCGTCCATATCAATGACTCAAAGGTATCAAGCACAGAAAGCATTTTCAGAGAAGTATCCAGAACAATCAATTCCATAACTATGCCCCCTCAAACGCCGTTCTGTTTTCAATCTTAAACTGCACGTTGGTTGTTCCTTCTTCAACCACATAAGCGAAAATATTATCGCCTTTTGATAGCTGAAACCAATCGGAATCTTTGTCAAGGCAGTTTAAAATATTAGTGTAGATACCGTTTCGAAGAAGCGTGATTGATTTATCCCCTTTGATTGTTGAGATAATGATTTCATCGCCAGCAACCATTCCAGAACCAGTTAGCTGCTTTAATTTATCAGTATCAATACGCATTACCTCTCTCGTCCCGGTATTGTAAATCGTGATGTTTCTCACATTTCCAATGGCATGGATGGTAATCACAACCCCGATCTCGGCATCACCGGAGTAATATACCGTCTGCTCGGTTTCATTCTTAATCTCGCCAAATTCAATCAAGGACTCGGTTAAAGATTCATTCGAAAAAGCGAACTCAAACAGAGGTTCCACTCCATAGAAGATAGTGGTATTAGTTCCATCCGGACCAGCAGAATAAAAATAAGGATCAGGACACACGATTGAAATCTGCGTCGTCTCATCGCTGCTGAAAATATCTGGTTCATTTGATTCCACATAACCATAAGTCTCACAAATACGATTATCAGTCTCTATGAGAAGTGTTACTTTCTTCTTTATCGGAAAGTATTTGTAGGAGTCATGTCTTGTGTCTTCAATCTGAGGATTAAACATCAGTTTCAGAGACATAACGATATTTCTGGAATTTACTCTTGCCGAGTTATACAGCGATCCGTCATTCGTAGAGATTTCGGTCGTGTTAATATCTGCCTTGCTCGGTCCCAATCCGCTGATAGATTGAACAGCGAACCCGGATTCCTCCGGGAACGCTAATTCAAATCTTTTTGATTCGCCCAAGTAATTAGTTACAGTTACTGCTCTAATCATGTGTTACCCACCAGCCCTTTCATCGCCGAAAATTGATTCTTTGTCTGCCGATAAATATCAATTCTCGACAGAGC